>JBKHAU010000018.1:0-12317 GCA_046542725.1 Opitutales bacterium | reverse complement strand
GCGTTGAACTGGCGCGCGTTGATCCCGAAGTGGACTTGAAACTCGGCCTTCAGCTCGTTGCGCGAACGTTCTTTGAGCCGCTCGCGATAGAGACAGCGCAGGACCCGGCCATAGAGCGCAGCGAAGGCATCGAGAAACGCTGCTTCTTCGGGCGGGGTTTCTCGCGGATCAAGCCGTGTCTCAAAAGTGGATACCATTCGGCGAAGAGATATCGCAAAAGGTGGAGACCTTCGCCATATAGTCAAGTGAACCTCTGTTCACGCTGCCTTCTTTCGATTCTTGTGAGAACGCATCCCGTGAAGCCTCGCCGAGAAGACCGTCATCAGTTCGATCACGTCGGCGCACAGGCTCGCCTCGAGCGAGCCGCCTTCCTTCGCTTCGAGGACCGTGACCTCGACGCCAAGGTGCTCGCAGAGTGAGAAGATCAGTTCGCTGCCAAAGCGCAGCAGGCGGTCCTTGTAGGCGATCACCAGGCGCGAAACCTGACCGCTCATCAGCATCGAGAGCAGGCGCTTGAGTCCCCGCTTGCGATAGTTCAGCCCGCTCCCGAGATCCTTGATCAGAAGTGGATCTGCGATGCCCTCTGCTTCGCAGTGGGCGAGCAACCGCTCGCCCTGAGTCTCGAGGTCGCGCTTCTGATCGTGGCTGCTGAGGCGAGCGTAACAAACCGTCTTTCCCGATTTTGCCGCGACTGGCCGCCCGGCCAGTTCAAAGACCGTCGCGAGGTCATAGCGGCGATGATTGCCGAGGGTGCGAAAGGCAGGCGAGAGCCTGCCTTCCCGCTCCCATCGCCGGAGCGTTCCCACGCTCACGCCCAGAACAATCGCCGCCTCTCCGATCGAAATGCTTCGCATCGCCAGACCGTCGAACGAACCCGGCAAAGCTCAAGGTGTTCTTTTCCGAACTCCTCAATTGATCAGGTTTGGACGGCTACGAGCGGCTATTTTGCCTGCTGCGGTCTGCCCTCCGCTCGGGCCGTTGGCTGAAGAAACCTTCGGTGATCAACAGTCGGCGAACTGGCCGGGTTCGCGCTAGAGGAGTCGAATGGCTTCCTCACGGCGTCGGACAGCAAAGCGTGCCCCTCAAGGCCGCTTAGCACCAGCCTGCAAGCGATCCCTCTCGGGATTGCTTGAGAAAACCATCAGTGCATCGAAGCTGCCGTGTTCAGGTTTGGTCAGATGCGCTGGGGCGGTGTCAAACGAATAGGTCGCGATACGCAGCTCGAGATCCGTATTTGAAGGCCTGGAAATCGGGGTCGCTTTCCCGCCGAGCCCGATGATCTGTCAATTAAGTCTCAAAGGAGCGGTGGGCTCGCCTTTGGTGAGCGCTGTAGGAGACTCCTGCATGCGCGTAAGCAGTTGGAGTAGAAAGCGTTGAAGGGATCAGCAAACCGCCGCTGGTCAGCTTCACGAGCTTTTCACACACAAGTCAGCACAGAATCTACCGAAGTTTGCGGGTAGCACATTAACCCGCTTCTGGGGACCTGGGACGGCTGGAAGGGGAGTCAATCCCCCAAGCTTACCTGTTCCCTCCGTGGTTCCCCACTTCCGTGAGTAGCCAATCGCTTTATCCGATGTTCGTTCCCGAATACAGTTCAGTCACCGCTGGCTCCTCCGCTCAAGGGGGATCTGACCGTGTCGGTGCGTTCGAGACATTTGCGCCGGATCGGACCGACTTTGGCACGATGCGGACTTACCTTCCTCTCGTGCATGCGGTCCTCACCGAGTTGGGTGAGCGGTTGCCTGTCGACGTCGACCGTCAGGAGGTCCTCTCGGTTGGCACGATGGCCCTTGCGCGGGCTCAGTTCGATTTTGTCGACTGTGGACTCACGTCGTTTGAGGATCACGCTCGCGACCTGATCCGCCGTGCCCTGCAGAGCGAATTCCTTCGTCCCTCCGAGGTCGACGCCGAGCCGGTTCCAGCGGCCCCTCCTCCGGCCGAGGCTGACGAAGTCGACCTCACCGGATGCAAGATCCTCCTCGTTGAGGACAGCACGATGATCCGGAAAAAGCTGCGTTTCCTCCTTGAAAAGGCGCGCTACGAAGTGTTCGAAGCGAAGTCCGGGGAAGAGGCCCTCTGGCTCGCCCAAGAAGTGGTACCTGACCTCATCCTTCTCGACGTCATCATGGACAAGATGGACGGGTTCGAGACTTGTGCCCGGCTCAAGTCGGTGGAGGGCTTCGCGGACATTCCGGTCGTCTTTCTGACTGGCAAGACGGAGACCGAGTTCATCGCACGCGGATTCGACGCCGGTGCCTCCGACTACATTGGCAAGCCCTTCAACCCGAAGGAGGCGATGCCGCGGATCCGGACCCATCTCAAGATTCGACTCCTGACCGCCTTTCGCCAGCGCAACATCGACGAGCTCGAGACTCTCAACAAGGCCAAGGACAAGCTGCTGCGTATGGCCTCGCACGACCTGCGCAACCCCTTGAGCGCGATCCACGGTCTCGCCGACATGCTCAAGGATCAGGAGATGTGCGGCCCGTTGAGCGAGAACCAGGGGCAGATGGTCGAGACTATTCACGGTGCCGCGGAATCCATGCTGCAGATGCTAGGAGACCTGCTCGACCTTTCCTCCCTCGAGTCGAAGGACGTGCGCCTTGGCGTGACCGAAGCCGATCCGACCGCGCTCTGCGCCTCTCTCGTGAACCTCTTTCGGGTCTCTGCCTCGCGCAAGGAGATCGATCTGGTCTTTGCTCCGGTCGACTCCGTCGGCACCGTCGAGATGGACGAGCAGAAAGTCCGCCGCGTGCTGGAAAACTTCCTCAGCAATGCGATCAAGTTCAGTCCGAAGGGCACGCAGGTCCGCCTCGTCCTTTCGCAGATGGGCTCGACCTGCCGCTTCGAGGTGGAGGACGAGGGTCCCGGCGTGAAATCCGACGAGCAAAAAATGCTCTTCAAGGAGTTTGGCCGCACCTCCAACCAGCCGACCGCAGGTGAGAAAAGCACCGGGCTCGGGCTCTCCATCTGCCGGGGCATCGCCGAGGCCCACGGTGGCTCTGTTTCGATGTCGAATCGCAAGGACCGAGGCTCCTGTTTCCGCCTCGAACTGCCGGTGCGGGCGGGGGCTGGGACCACCGCGACCCGCTCTTCGAGCCTTCGCCGGCAGGGTCCTCCGACGACCGGCACACCTTCCCTTTTTCGGTGAGTCAGAAGATACAAGCGAACGAACATAGCTAAGTACCGGCTACTCCCGAGAGGGGGTAGCCTTACTTGTTTTTGGGCGTTGGCAGCGGACGGCGGGCATGAAAGGGTTCCTCCATGGTCACTCTCGGCGTCGTCAACGTCTCGGACCGCGCCTCCCGCGGTGAATATGAGGACATCCCGGGCAAGCGCGCGGTCGAGATCCTCCGTCGCTACCTGCAGACCCCTTTCGAGCTGGCCTACGCCGTCGTGCCGGATGAGCAGCCCGAGATCGAGGCCTGCCTGCGGGCCTTCGCGGACGAGCGTGGGTGCGCCCTCATCCTCACCACCGGGGGTACCGGGCCGGCTTTGCGCGATGTCACCCCGGAAGCGACTGCGGCTGTCTGCGAAAAGCTTCTGCCGGGTTTTGGCGAGGCCATGCGCGCAGGCTCGCTTGCGAAAGTCCCCACGGCCATCCTCTCCCGCCAGATTGCCGGCATCCGTGGAGGCAGTCTCATCATCAACCTCCCGGGCAAGCCGAGGGCTATCGGTGAATGTCTCGAGATCGTCTTTCCGGCCATCCCGACCTGTGTCGAGCTCCTCGGAGGGCCTCGTCTGGAGTGTGATCCAGAGCATATTGAGGTGTTTCGTCCGTCGCAGGGTTAAGGAACAAACCTGGGTCGCTTAAGTTGGCCCCGCGATGGGCGATGTCTTCGAATACCGGCCGATCGCATGGCCCCGCCCGTCCCATGAATATCCTTATCGCCGAAGACGACCTCATCTCGCGCAAGCTCCTGACCAACATCCTGCGCGAGCTCGGGCACGAGGTCATGATCGCATGCGACGGCGCGGAGGCCTGGCGCATGTATCAGACGTCTCCGACGCGCATTGTCATCAGCGACTGGCTCATGCCGAAGATGGACGGTCTCGGTCTCGTCGACCGTATCCGTTCCCATCCCAAGAGTGAGTATACCTACATCATCATGCTCACGGCCAACGTAGGCCAGCGGGAGAACTACATCCGTGCGATGAAGACAGGGGTGGACGACTTCCTCGCCAAGCCCCTCGACCGCATCGAGCTGACCATCCGCCTCGAGGTCGCGCAGCGCATCCTGCAGGCGACCTCGCGCATCGAATCGCTGGAGAATGTTCTCACGATCTGCGCCTACACGAAGAAGATCAACTTTCCCGACGAGGGCTGGCAGACGATCGAAGAATTTCTCCGCAACCATCTGGGCATCACCCTCAGTCACGGCGTCGACCCGAACTACTACGAGGAAGTGCTCAAGCCGCAGATCGAGCAGCTCACCGCCAAGGCGGCGGGCAGGGAGGCCGCGGAGCCGGTCGGCGCGCGCGAAGGGCGGTAGGGCGCTCAGGCCCGCGAGCCGGCAGCTTGGGAGGAGAGGGGAACGTCGGATGGCTCGGGCCGCGGCCGCCGTGCTGGCAGCCAGCCGAGAAGGATGCAGAAGAGCTGGCTGGCCGCGAAGACCACGAGCCAGAAGAAACCCGAGTCGGTGAAGCCGTAACTGTGCAGACCGACGCCGAGCAGATTGGTCCCGAACCAAGACCAGGCGGTGATGATGTTGCCCGCAATCGTCAGCTGCATGATGCCGGCTGGTTTCGCCACCTTGCCCCAGCGGGCGTGGAGGATGAGGGCGGTCCAAAGGACGATCATGAGGGCACCGTTCTCCTTCGGGTCCCAGCCCCAGAAGCGACCCCAACTCTGGTCCGCCCAAATCCCGCCAAGGACCGTGCCGGTAAAGCTGAAAAGCAGCCCGAAGCAAAGGACCCCATAGACCATGCCGCCGATCGCGCGCAGGTCGGCCGGATCACGAGGTCCCACGACGCGATCGAGGAGAAGGTAAATGATGGCGAGGGCACCCGCGAGAAAGGTCGCGGAGTAGCCCAGCGTCACCACCACGACGTGGGTCGCGAGCCAGAAGTTGGAGTCGAGCACCGCACGCATCATTTCGAGGGTATCGCCCCCGATGCTGAGATGGTGCGCGATGATGAGGGTGGGAAAGGCGATGATGGCCGCCGCCGCAGAGGCAATGCCGGTGCGCAGGAAGGCCTCGAGGATGACGCAGAGCAGGACCGCGCCCCAGCCCACGAAAATGGCCGAGGAGTAGAGGTTGGTCACCGGCGGGCGGTCCTGGATGTCCATGCGCGCCAGGATGCCAAAACTGTGGATGAGGAAGGCGAGGACGAGGATGCCGAGCGCGGCCCAGACGAGGGGCTGACGCCAGGCCAGCCAGCTGAAGCCGGCGGCAAGGAAGGCGAGGACGTAGAGCGCCGAGGCTTGAGAGAAAGGTGCAAAGTAGTTGAAGAAAAACTCAAATCCGATGGTGCCTGCTTGCTCCGGCGCGACGCGGTCGCTGAGTTCGCTGTAGAGCGAGTCGAGGGCACCCGCAAAGTCCGCCGGGTTGGCTGCCCGGTAGGCGTTGGCAAGCGCCGCATAGTCGGCCATGAGCGGATCGGGCCGGCCCTCGTGGAAGCCGGCAAGGACGACTTCGCCAAGCGGGTCCCAATCGTCTCCCCCGTCGCGCGGCGGAAAAGGGCGGATGGGAAGCTCGCGCAGGCGTTGCAGGATCATGCCGGTGCCCTCGATGTCTTCGGGCAGGGGCGGGAGGACAAGCGCCACGGAGGCGAGATCGTAGAGATGGATGGCCTCGCTCAACTTGACCAGTTGACGCTCGTAGACGGAGCGCCGCGAGGGCTCGGGATCGACCTGCGAGAACTGTTCCTGCAGGGTGCCGAAGTGAGGGCTCAGCTCGTTGAGAGAGAAAAACTTGCGGCTGTCCTGTGGAAAACCGAGGAGGCCCACGATATCGGGGTGATCGATGCGGAAAACGCGGCGTTCGGCGGCCTGCCCGGGATGCAGGACGAGCTCGGTGAACCATTCCGCCACGCCCACACGCTCGCCGTCCTGCGTCTCGTAGGACTGTTTGCCGTGGATGACGAGAAGGGCATTGCGCGCGATCGTATCGAGGGGCTTGATGCGCCCGCCCTCTTGGGCGGGCAACTGCATGAAGCGCTCGAGGTCGAAGGCGCTTTCGTAGTCCGGCGTCGTCGCTGCGCGGAGCACGAGGAAGACGGCGAGGAGCGGGAGGGCCGCCGCGACGGCGAGGGGAAGGAGGCGTTTCATGCGGGATGGGCGCTGGTTGCCGGAGCGGGCGCGGGGCGCCGCCGGCCGGCGTAAAGAACAAGACTGAAAATAAACTGGTAAAGCATGCCCGCGGTGATGACCGCGCTGGCGAGGTAGGGGAACCAACGCGCCGGGTTACGCACCACCTGGAACATCGACATGGTGTCGTTTTCCGCGAAGGAGGCCTGGTAAAAGGTCCACCCTGCGTAGCGCATCGGGTTGTTCATGTAGATGAGCGTGGTACGGGCGTTTTCCGTCGTGGGGTCGAGGATTGCGATTTCGCTGGAGAAGTTATGAGGAATCTCCGTGCCCGGATAACGATCGTGCTGAAAGTCGAGCAGGTGCAGGTGGGCGGGCAGGTAGTGGCGCTGAAAACGCAGGGCGATCTCATACTCTGTGCCCGCATACTCGAAGGTCTGCGCGGGCAGCGGGAGCGAGACGGGCTGCTTCTCCCGGAAGACGTTGGAGACCATCCAACGGCCGAGACTGCCCTCGGAAGTCATGATCTCGACGATTGCGGTCTTTCGGTTGCGCTCGCCGTCGGCATAGGTCGGCGAGAGCGGCAGCATGGTGAAATCGCGATCGGCTCCGATTCCCTGGGTGAGGTTGAAGTCCGGCCCTTGCGGCATGCCCTCGCGCGGGCTGATGGCTGCGTTGTGCGCATAGGCCACGATGCGCAGGGTGAAGGGCAGCGTAGGGTGCTGGAGGGTGTTGCCGGTGCGCTTGAAGGCCGCTTCGGGCCAACTCACGACGCGCTCGCCCCCCGGCGCCGAGCGATCGACAACGACCAGTTCGTCGTAGTGAAAAGACTCGAGATAGTTGCTCGCCTCACCCTCCGCGAGCCACATGAAACTCTCCCGCTGCGAGACCTGGGTGAGGAGTTGACCGACGAGCAACAGAATCACCCCGATGTGCAGGGCCGCGATCCCGAGCTTGCGCCAGCCTGCCCGGTAGTACCGAAAGTGGGCCGCGAGGAGGTTGAGGATGAGGAGAGGCCCGAGAAGGTAACCGCCGGGCATGGGGAGGTGCAGGCCGCCCGCCTCGTAGACCACGAAGAAATGTTCGAAGTAGCGTTTTTGCGTCAGATAGATGCCATCGCTCGCTTGGTCGAGGGTGCCGAAGAAGACCAGCAGCACGCTTGAGCCGAGGAGAAAAATGGTCAGCCGCAGGGAGGTGAAAAACTGCCAAAGGCGCTTCATTTCGACTGTTCGAGGACGGTCCGCAGAAGGATGGGGAGAAGCCCCAGCGCAACCAGCAGAACGGAGGTGAAAAAGAGGGCGCCCACGTTTCCGACGGGGGGAAAGACCGCGGTTTGCGTGCCGGCGAGCCCGAGCATGTTGCCCAGCACAGTGAGAAAGCCGCAGGCGGCAAAGGCCCAGGGTGTGAGCGTAAAAAGGGAGAGGGAGGGACGTTTCATATCGCGACAGGGCGGGGTGATCGAGCCCAGTCCAGAAGGCCTCGGGGCCTAATGCGGGAAGTGGACCGAGCGCACGAAGGCGAGGAAGGCCGGACGCTCTTTTTCCACGAGGGTGGCCGGACCGGTCATCTTGAAGAACCAGGAGTTGCCTTCGTGCATCAGGGTGGCGGCAAGAGTGGCCTCACGCGCACCCTCAAGATGCACCAGGTCGACGGTGTAGTGGGAACTCTGAAAGGTCTCCACGAGATCGCTCAGGCCCGCCTCGGTCACCGGCGAAAGGCCGATCTGCTGGCGCCAGCGGTTGACGTTGGCGAGGGTGCCACCGACATCGCCTGGAAAACTCGTCACGGCGATGTCGAGGGTGCCTTCTTCGCCGGTGACGGCAAAACTCCCACGTCGCATCGCGGATCCTTCCGCCACCTCCCAGCTCGCGGGCACGGTCCAATCTGGATTGCCTGTGCGATTGAGGGCCGACTCCGGAAGGGTCTGTTGCCGCATATCTGTGGCTGACGCACCCATCGGAGCCACCCCCGGGGTGGCAGCGGGCGCACTGGACGGGCCCTCGACCGCGACATTGGGCTGGACGGCCGGCGGCTCCTCTTCGGGAGCCGTGTAAACGGTTGGCTCCTCCGAACCACCACAGCCAGTGAGGGCAAGGGTCACGACGAGAAGCGAAAGGGTGGCCACTGAGATTCGTAGAGTCATTTCACTGGGAGTGAGGGGGCCTGAGAATATTTCTCAAGACGAACCGGTCGGAATTCGCCTGCGGCTGGATGGACGGCGCGCTCGGGTCGGATGAAAGGCAGATTGGCGGTAACGGGCCGGAGCACGACCGATGTGCGCCTCGAAACGCGAGGAGGGGCGCATTGGGGCCGCCACGGAGGGGGCCGCCCAAGAGGCTGGCAATCTCTTTCATCCTCGCTTTTCGTCCTTTCTGACCTGCTCAAAAGCAGTCTTGCGCCCCAGAAGCCGGTCGGGGCAGGCGCGGGCCGCGGGATAATCTCCGCCCACGCAGAAGTCTGGACCCTTTCGTTGCAGAGCAGGCGGGGAGCCTCAGGGCCTGTTCACCAGAAGGCAGATTCGGGCGCGTGACAGAGGCTTCGCGTCCCGCCGCAGCTCAGGTGCGGCTGAAGCGAAACTCGGCGACGTCGCCATCCTTGAAGAGGTAATCCTTGCCCTCGAGGCGGACCCGTCCAACGTCGCGCGCGGCGGCCTTGGAGCCCGCCGCGGTGAGGTCCTCGTAGGAGACCACCTCGGCCTTGATGAAGCCTTTTTCGAAATCGGTATGGATGACGCCGGCGCACTGCGGGGCTTTCATCCCTTTCCGAAAGGTCCAGGCGCGCGCCTCCTTCTCCCCCGCGGTGAAATAGCTCGCGAGGCCGAGGAGGTGGTAGGTGGCGCGGATGAGCTGGCTCACGCCGCTGTCCTTGACCCCCATCTCTTCGAGAAAGCCGGCTGCTTCCTCCGGCTCCATCTCGCTGAGCTCTTCCTCGAGGCGGGAGCAGATGACGACCGCCTCGGCGGCATGGGCCTGCGCGACATAGGCACGCACGGCCTGCACATGGGGATTCTGCGCGGGATCGGCGAGGTCCTCCTCGGCCACGTTGCAGGCGAAGATGATCGGCTTGCGGGTGAGCAGACTGAAGGACTTGAGATGGGCCTCATCCTCTTCCTCGGCGGCAAAGAGGTAGGCCGGTTTGCCTTCCTCGAGGAGGGGCTTGAGGCGCTCGAGGAGGGCGACCTTGGCCTGTGCCTCCTTGTCCTGCCCGCGGGCGCGCTTGATCTGGCGGTCCCACTGGTTTTCCACGCTCTGCAGGTCGGCGAGAATGAGCTCGGTCAGGATGATCTCGATGTCCCGCACCGGGTCGACGCTGCCCATCGTGTGGATGATGTCGTCGTTCTCGAAGCAGCGCACGACCTGGATGATGGCGTCGACCTCGCGGATGTTGTGGAGAAACTGGTTGCCCAGGCCCTCGCCCTCGCTCGCCCCTTTCACCAGCCCGGCGATGTCGACGAACTCGATCGCTGCCGGGATGATCTTCTGCGTGCCGGCGATCTTCGCGAGGACCGCGAGGCGCTCGTCGGGCACCTGCACCACGCCCACATTGGGCTCGATCGTGCAGAAGGGGTAGTTCGCGGCCTCCGCCTTGCGAGTGCGGGTGACCGCGTTGAAAAGAGTGCTTTTGCCCACATTGGGCAGGCCGACGATTCCAGCTTGCATAAGCGGACTGACTTAGGGCCCCCCGGGAAGCCCTGCCAAGCGGAATCGGGCCCGAAAAACCTTGCCCGTGAGCCCCTTCGCGCCCGCTCTTGTATGTTTTTGCCTCATGCAAGACGCCCCTCCGTTCCAGCCCGACCGCGCCGGCACCGGCAGCCTGAAGTGGGAGAAGTATGCCGGCACCGACATTCTCCCGATGTGGGTCGCCGACATGGACCTGCCCTCACCGCCGACCGTCATCGAAGCCCTCGAAGCCCGCGCCCGGCACGGCATCTTCGGCTACACGAAGCCCTACGAGGGCGTCGTTTCGGCGGTGCAGGACTATCTCTCGCGCGATCACGGGCTCGCGGTCGCTCCCCGTGAGCTGGTCTGGTTTCCCGGGCTCGTCCCCGCCCTCAACACGGCCGCTCGTGCTTTTGCCGCCGAGGGCGAGGCCGTCCTCACCTGCACTCCGGTCTACCCCCCTTTTCTCTCCGCCCCGATCAATCAACAACGCCAGCTCCAGGCCGTGCCGTTGCGCGAGGGGCCAGAGGGCTATGCGTTTGACTACGACGCGATGGAGGCGGCCGTCACGCCGGCGACGAAAGTCTTTTTTCTCTGTAATCCGATGAACCCCGTCGGAAGCGTCCTGCGGCGTGAGGAGGTGGAACGGGTCCTGGAGTTCTGTCAGCGCCACGACCTCGTCCTCATTTCCGACGAAATCCATTGCGACCTCCTGCTCGACGAGGAGATTTCACACACTCCGGCACTGAGCCTGCCCGGCGCCGCCGAGCGCACCCTTGCGCTCATGGCTCCGAGCAAGACCTACAACCTGCCCGGCCTCGCATGCAGCTACCTCGTCGTGCCCGATAGCTCGCTCCGCGCAAGGTTCCAGCGTGCCGCCCAAGGGATGATCACGGAGGTCAACTGTATGGGCTACACGGGCTGCGAAGCCGCCTACCGGCACGGCGGGGAGTGGCTCGCCGACACCCTGCGCCTGCTCCGCGCCAACCGCGCCCGCCTCTACGCCTTTATCGAGGAAGAATGCCCGGAGGTGAAGCTCCGCCCCATGCAAGCCACCTACCTCGCCTGGCTCGACGTGCGCGCGCTTGGTCTGAAAGACCCCGCGAAGCACTTCGAAAACCATGGTCTCGGCCTGAGCGATGGCGGGATGTTCGGCAGCCCCGGTTGGCTGCGCCTCAACTTTGGTTGCCCCGCTGCACTCCTCGAGGAGGGCCTCCGGCGCTTCGCCGCCGCCTGCCGCAAGGTGTGACCGGGATTCCTTGTCGTTCTCCCCGCCGGGTGCTGTCCGCCGGCCGTGCAAGACCGAGGTAGAGCCGATTGACGAGGTCTCCGTTCTCCACCGCCCCCAACGGTCCGGCATGTGCCCGGAGCGAGGAACACCTCACTCCTCGTCGTCTGGAAACCACTTCTGCAGGCGCGCCCGCGCCCGTTCGATGTGCTCGCGTTTGATGTGCGCGGCCACGGCCCCAAGAGCCATCGCGAGCGCCCCCAAATCATCGGAATAGCCCACCACCGGGAGGAAATCGGAGATGGCGTCGAGCGGGGCGATGAAATAGCCCAACGCGGCGATGATGGTCCCCTTGGCCCACGCCGGAGTGTCGGCATCGCGCAACGCCTCGACGAGGACGAGCACCTTCTCGACGACCTCCTTGCCTGCCTTGCGCGCGAAGCGGGCCAGCTTCTGGCGCAACGATTCGTCCGAATACTGCCCTGAGTGGTCCTCTGTTTCCATGGTCATTGCCTCTTCACGCAGGATGATGGCCAAGACCCTCGAGGCGAGGGTTTGTTTCTGTGTCCTCTTTGCCAGGCCAATCCACTCCCGCGCCCGTGGTGGACCGGGCAACCGCGGCGCGCCCGGGCATGCAGCCCGCCGCGGTACCGCTGAAGCGGTGCGGCGACGTGGCGTCTACCGCGAATGGCTCGCATCGGCGCGCCGGGGGGTGGCGCGCGAGGCGAGAATTTTGTCGACCGTTTGCACCGCGGGTGGAGATGGCGCTAAGTGCTCGGGTGTTGTTCCCTGCTCACCTTCAACCCCTTACCGCGCGCGTGCGATGCCCTCGGGACTGATCATCGGACTTGCTCTGGCCTGGGTGCTGGGCCTGCTCACGTCGCTCGTCGTGCTGCGCGAGCCGCGGTCGTCGGAGGGAACGATCGCGTGGGTCTTCGGGCTACTCGTGATGCCGGTGTTGGTGGTGCCACTCTACTGGGGGCTGGGGTCGATCCACGATCTGCGGGCCGTCGAGGGGCGCACGCGGAAGGTGAAGCAGCGGCGCGCCGCGGTGGGGGCGCGCGGGGGGGGCGAGCCGGCCAAAGGGGATCTCGGGGCGTTGCTGCGGCTCACCCCTCATCCACTGCAAGGGGGCAACGCGGCCGAGCTGTTGTGCGACGGCGACGCGGTCTTCGCGGCG
>JBKHAU010000017.1:0-12460 GCA_046542725.1 Opitutales bacterium | reverse complement strand
CCATCCCGAGAAAGCACTCCCCCTCGGCCTCGTCGAAGTCGTAGACGCGCACGATGTGGGGATGATCGAGCTTCGCGAGGGTGCGCGCCTCGGTGCGAAAACGGCGCACATCGTCGGGGTGGCGGTTGGCCGCGCGGGGGAGGAGCTTGAGGGCATCGCGCCGGTCCATCCCCGGGTGGCGCGCGAGATAGACCCGGCCCATGCCGCCGTCGCCGAGGTGACGCTCGATGCGGTAGCGACCGATCTTCTCCGGCAGCTTGCCACTCGAGCCCGTCGGGCTCTGGGAGGGCTGCAGCGTCTGTTCCGGGTCAAACTCCATGAGGAATAGAAGATCGGCCGGTGATCAGCCTCAATTGAGGTGAATCTGCATGCGCCAGACGTTATAGACGCCCCCGCGGTTGGAGAGGAAGAAGAGCACGCCCGGCTCGGTCGGAGACCACTGCGGCTGCACGTCGTCCGAGCCGTTGTCGGTGAGCTGGCGAATCTCGCCGGTCGGCACGTTGTAGAGATAGATGTTGTTGTTTGTCCGGCCCTCCTCATCGGCATGATAGTCGGAGACGAAGAGGAGGCGCGAGCCATCGGGGCTGACGGCGGGCTGCATGACATTGGCCCGGCCGAACTCGACGTCGTTGATCACGGAGGAAAACTGCAGGCCCTCGCTCGTGATCGAGTAGATCTGGTATTTGCCGGTGTCCTCGGCCTTGCGCACAAAGTAGATGAGGCCGCCCTCGGTGCGCACGAGCTGCTCGCCGAACTCCCCGAGATTGGTGAAACTCGAGCCGTCGGGCCGCACGAGGCTGATGTAGGGCTGGGCCTGCGGATAGGTCTCGGCACTGGAGAAGTAGACCGGCTGCTCCTCGCTGACGAAGGAGGCGTCGTAGTTGAGACGGTTGCGATCGCGGGTGAGCTGGCGGATGCCGCCCACCACCCGGCCACCCCGCAGGGTGAGGCTGGAGATATCCCAACTCTCGAAGGGTCCGCGGTTGGACTGGAAGACAACGAGGTTGCTCTCCTCCTCGCGCGACATCGTCGGCTTGGTGTCCACGAAGCGGGAGCCGCGCGTGATCTGCGAGATGACGTTGCTGCTATCGTTGGCACTCTTGGTGAAGAGGTTGGCGTAGTAGTCGCCCGCCTCGGTTTGCATCGTCACGCTGTAGATGAGGTTTTGCCCGTCGGGGGTGAGGCAGTAGGAATTGATTGCCTGCAGGATGGGCTCGTCGCGCCGGAAGTTGGTGATGACGCGAAAGTCGACGGGGTTAAAGCTGATGTCGCGCGAGTCGAGCGTGCCGACCGGGGCGGACAGGTCGATGCCGCGCTCGGGTCCGCTGGGCAGGTTGCGCACCGTGGGGAAGTAGCGGGTCACCTCGACCTCTGTGACCGGCTCGAGGACCAGCTCGACCGGACCGCGCCGGGTCACCTCGATCATCTCGGTGGACGGCTCAAAGGCATTTTCAAGGTAGCTGCGCAGTTCAAAAGAGGTCCAGGCAGAGCGGTCGTCGGGGCGGGTGAAGACGAGCTCGGCGGTGTGGGGCGTCGTGCCGACCACCTCACCATCGATTTCCACGGTGGCCTGGAGCGCCTCGCCGGCGGGGTTTTGTGCGGTGATGGCAATCGAGCGGGCGAGGCGCAGGCGCGGCAACTCGACGGCGGGCACCTCAGCCGAGGAGTTGAGCCCGAGGACGATCGATTCGGTTTGATAGTCCTCGCGGCGAAACTCGAGCGTCGCTTCGCTCCAGGGCGCCGTGCCGGTGGGGCGACTGAAGCGGATTTCCGTCCGCGTGGGCGTCTCCCCGAGGAGCCGATCGCCGAGGTAGACGGCCGCCCCGGAGGGCTCGCTGGTGAGCGCGAAGACTTTCGTCTCGACGAGCTTGGCGAGCTCGACGCGGTAGCGCTCGCGACCTCGGTCGGCGCCGAAATCATAGCTCACGCGCTGGCTCTCGTAGCCTGGCGCGCTGATCTCGACGATGTAGGGCTCGCTCCGGCGGCGGAAATCGATCGTCGCCGGTCCGGTGTAGACCGCCCCCTCCGAGATGCGGGTGGTGCCGAGGTTGACGATTTCGAGGCGCGCACCGGCGGGCTCCACCTCAAAATAGACATCGCGCGCCTGCAGCGAGGCGGTGCCGAGCACGGACAGGAAGCCGATGGCCAGGACAAGCACGACCGGGCGGCGCGCGACGGGCAGGAGAAAACCAGCAAGTGGGTGCATCATGGTGAGCGGATATGCGGGAAGAGACGTTGGACAAGTGCTCCTGTCGCAGGCTTGGCCGGGGCCAGGCCTCCCGCTCCGGCGCACAAAACGCAGGGGCTTGGCGAAGGGGCAACTCGTGTGAACCCACTAACGCGGGCAGACTATCCGGCTACCGTCATGACCGTGCAGAGTCGAGCGAAAGTTGGATTCCCAACGCCCGTGCACACCCTCTTCAGATTCTTGTCGCAAAGGCGGCAGAGAGACGCGCTGCGCGCAGGTCAATGCGTTGTGACGAGGGGGACTCAGTCCACGAGTTCGGCGCGCCAGCGCCACCACTCTCGCCCGTTCTCCCCGGGGTCCAGCGGAAGGCGCGCGACGCGGCGCACGGCGCTCGACTCCACTTCCTCGAAGGCGGCCGGGGTCCACTCACCGCCAAAGGGTTCCGTCGCGGTCTCGAGGTGAAGGGTGACGGCGCTGGTCGCGGCCGGATCGAGTTCCCAAGCAAGTTGGAGCTGCACCGCACCGGCTTCCTCCACGACCTCCGCGAAGGGCCCCCAGGGCCCATCGGGCAACAAGGGATCACCCCCGGAGAGGAACTCGACGAGATTGCTGAAGCCGTCGCCGTCAGGGTCGTCGCCCGGGTCCGTCCCCTCGCCGGCGGCGAGCCGCTCGCCGGGGAAGTGCCGACTGCGCCAGAGGTTGTAGGGCGCCTGGGTGAGGCGGAAGACTTCGCCTCCGCGGTCGAGCAGGTAGAGTTCGCCCAGCCCATCCTCTCCGAAGGACGCGATCGCGCCGAGGTCCTGCCCCGCCGGAAGGCTCGCGGCCAAGGTCGCGGTGTGGTCGCGCGGTGACGTCACCACGCCCTCGACAAGGCGAAAGCTGCGCACGAAGGCAGCGATAAAGTCGGCGTAGAAGTAGCGCCCCTGCAGCCAGGGCATGGCCGCGCCGCGATAGACATAGCCGCCGGTGATGGAGAACCCCTCGCCGTGGTCGTACTCCGCCACCGGCTCGACCCGCGGGCTCGGCGCGGGATCGGGCACCGCCGGGTTGTCATGGGCGCCCTCGCGGGCGGGCCATCCATAGTTCTCACCCCCGCTGGAAGCCGCCGGCTGGAAGTTGATCTCCTCCCAGCTATTCTGACCGACGTCGGCGATCCAGAGGTCGCCGGTGGCGCGGTCGAAGGCGTTGCGCCAGGGATTGCGCAGCCCGTAGGCCCAGATCTCCGGTGCGCCAACATCGGCGCCCACCCATGGATTCGTGGGCGGGATGGCGTAGGTCCGCGTCGGGTCCTCTGCGAAATCGTCGCCATCGACGTCGAGCCGCAGCAGTTTGCCAAGGAGCGCCTCGTTCCCGTCTTCCGTGGCGGGATCGTCGAGGAGCGCCTGGGCCGCCCTGCGAGGATCATTGCTCCCGCCCCCGTCACCGGTCGCGAGGTAGAGGTAGCCGTCCGGACCGAAGGCGAGCCAGCCGCCGTTGTGATTCGCAAAGGGTTGGGGAACGGAGAGCACCCTCGTCGCGCTGGCGGGATCGGCGCGCCCGCGCTCGCCCGCCGCCCGACGGTAGCGCACGAGAAGGCTCGCGCGGTGGGGCGCGACCGGATTCACCCCCGCATCGCTCGCCGTGTAGTAGACAAAGAAATACCCGTTGTCCGCAAACCCGGGATGAAAGGCGAGGCCGAGCAGCCCCTGTTCCCCGCCCGTGAGCACGCCTTCCAGGGTGAGGAACGGATCTGACGCGATCTCGCCGCTTTCCCGGTCGACGATCCGGACCCGCGCGCTCGTGCCACTGCCCTGCTCGACAACAAAGAGACGCTCCGTGTCCCCCGGCGGGGCGGTGAGAAAGATCGGTTGGGAAAGACCACTCGTGACCCGTTCGAGAGCCAGTGCGTCCCAGGCAGGTTGGGCAGCGAGAACGGAGGGCCCAGCAAGCAGGAAGACGAGGAAAGGCAACCGCGACATGCCACACCGTAGGCATTCGTCCAGACCGGTGCAATCCCTCTCCCCGGCTAACGCGCGCGCTCGACGAAGCCCGCCTTGCGGTAGACCTTCGCGAGCGTCTTGTAGGCGCGCTTCTGAGCCACCGCAGCGCCCTCCTGGAGGACCTTGTCGAGCTGGGCCTTGTCTTCCCGCAGAGCGAAGTAGCGCTCCTGGATGGGAGCAAGCAGCGCCACCACGGCCTCCGCCACGGCCTCTTTAAACGGCCCATACTGCTGCCCGGCGAACTCCGCCTCGAGTTCCCCCACACCGCGTCCGGTGGCGGCGCTGAGGATGCCAAGCAAGTTCGTCACCCCCGGCTTGTCGGGGGCCGCCCGGACCTCGGTCCCGCTGTCCGTCACCGCGCTGCGGATCTTCTTGCGGATGGCGGCCGGGGTGTCGGTGAGGAAAATGGAGGCCTGCTGGTTGGGGTCACTCTTCGACATCTTGCGCGTCGGCTCCTGCAGCGACATGATCCGCGCCCCGACCTTGGGGATGTCCACCTCCGGCACCTTGAAGGTCGCACTGTAGGTGCCGTTAAACTTCTGCGCAAGGTCGCGACAGAGCTCGACGTGTTGCTTCTGGTCCTCACCCACCGGCACCCGGTCGGCGTTGTAAAGCAGGATGTCGGCCGCCATCAGGACCGGGTAATAAAGCAGGCCACTGCCCACGAAGCCGCCCCCCTGTCGCGCCGCCTTGTCCTTGAACTGCGTCATGCGCTCGAGCTGTCCGAGCGGACAAAGGCTCCCCAGGACCCACGCCAACTCGGCATGGCCAATGACGTGACTCTGGACAAAGAGATGACACTTCGCCGGGTCGAGCCCGCAGGCGATGTAGAGCGCCACCGTCTCGTAGGTCGCCCGCCGCAGTTCGCCCGGCGTGTAGGGCACGGTGATGCTGTGCATGTCGACGATGCCGAAAAAGCACTCATAGTCCTCGATCATCGCCGCCCAGTTTTTGATCGCGCCGAAATAGTTGCCGATCGTAAGGGCGCCCGAGGGCTGGGCGCAGGTCAGGACTACGGGAAGGCTCGTGTCGCTCATCGTGAAAAATCTTGGTTCCGTGGAAACCATGACTCTCCGCCTCCCGACACTCCGCTGGCAACCCGAGAGTGATCCGCGGATCTCATTGTGCGCGGGGCTCCATCCTGCGTCAACGACCGCGCCCCCGGCCTCCGATAGCGCTCACCGACGCCCTCCCGGGCCGGGCCCCGGGAATCTCTCCCACGACATTGTCACATGATTATATTTTACTCTCCTCCAACACGTTGCAGCCTCTTCTTGACAGTCAGTCGTGATGCTGGTTGCACGCCGTGCGCCAGCCCTTCATCGATTGCGCCGAAAACAAACCATTCTCGTCCCAAGAGGGCGTTTCGTCGGCACCATCCGACGACCGCCTGGAATTCTCCCGTGCAACTGCTTACGACCACCTTTCCACGGCGACGCCTCGCGTCCGCCGCGAGTCTTCTCGCCTGCGCTCTGCTGAGCAGTCCCTCCGCTCCGGCGCAGGAGGCGAACCCCGAGCTCCCCGTCCTTCCCCTCGAGGAAGTCATCGGACAGGCCCTTCGACAAAACCTGAGCCTGCAGGTCGACCGCTTTGACGCCGTCGCCTCGGAGGCGGCCGTGGCCTCTGCGGAAGCCGCCTTTGACCCCGTCCTCTTCGCCCGCGGCAACCTCTCGAGCGAAGACTACGAAAACGCCGGCACGCCGGTCGAAGTCGAGGGCGAGGGTGGCGACATCGTGCTCGTCCCCTTTCCCACCTCCTCCGACTCCCGCTCCTACAGTGCGGGCGTGAGCAAGCGCCTGCGCGTGACCAACGCGACGCTCCAGGCCAGCACGAACCTCTTCCGCCGCGAGGGCACGACCTTTGACCCGACGCTCGGCGAGTCTTTCGGAGGCAACCTGAGCGAGACGGCCACCCTCGGTCTGACCCTCAATCAGCCGCTTCTCCGTGGCTTCGGCCGCGACATCGCGGAGGCCCCCATGGAGCGGGCCCGGGCAGGCGACCGGGCCACCATCGAGCGCCTGCGGATGACCGTCCTCGAGATCATCTCCGCGACCGAGACGGCCTACTGGGAGCTCGCCGCCGCGCTCGACCGCCGTCGCCTCGGCGAAACCAATCGCGAACTCGCTGAAAACCTCCTCGAGGAAACCCGCGAGCGCGAGCGCCTCGGCCTCGCCACCCGCCTCGAGGTCATCCAGGCCGAGGCCAATCTCGCGCAGCGGGACGAGGACATCCTCGTCGCCGACCAGGCAGTGGCCGACGCCCGCGACGGTGTTCTCGTCCTCACCGGCGCGATGGATCCGGAGCAGGCCCTCACTCCCGAGTTCGATGCCGAGGAACTGCCCCCAGCGGCCGCGGAAATGCCCGCCTTCGACCAGGTCTGGCAGCGCGCGCTCGCCAACGATCCCTCCTCCGCCGCCCAGGAGGAAGTCATCGCCCAGCGCGAGATCGACCGCCGTCTCGCCCGCGACGAGCGCAAACCCGAACTCGACCTCACCCTTGCCGGCCGCCTCGGCGGCCGTTCCGACGAGGACGCCAGCGAAGCCTACGACCTCATCCTCGACCGCGATGGCCGGGAGTGGGAGATCGGCCTCGCCTTCTCCATGCCTTTCGGCCGCCGCGCCGCCAAGGCCGACCAGCGCGCCGCCGAAGCCCGCCTCGCCCAGGCCGAGATGGAGCTCGCCCGCGTCAAGCAGGACCTCCTCCAGGATGTGCGCGCCGCCTGGCGCGACCTCGACTCCCGCCGCCAGCGCCTGCGCGCCGCCGAACTCGTCCTCCGCCTCCAGGAGGAAACCTTCGAGCGTGAGCGCTCGCGCTTCGACGAGGGGCTGTCGACCTTCCGCGACGTGCTCGAGATCCAGCGCGATCTCGACAACGCCCGCCTCAGCCTGCTCTCCGCCCGCTCCGCTGCCATCCAGGCCGAGGTCCGCCTCGAACGTCTCCAAGGCACGCTCCTCGAGCGCCATGGGCTCGACTGGTCGGGCGCCCTCCCCGGCGTCGCCTTTTCTGCTCACCCCATGAAAAAAGCCATTCTCCTGCTCATCGTGCTGGGCGCCATCGGCGCCGTGGCCTATTTTGCCCTGCGCGGATCGGGTCAGACCGGCGTTTCCGTCACCACCGCCGAGGCCGGACGCGGCGACATCACCAGCGTCGTCACCTCCACCGGCCGGATCTTCCCCGAAACCGAGGTGAAGATTTCCTCCGAGGTCGCCGGCGAGATCATCGAGCTCCCCGTCCTCGACGGCCAGGAAGTGGAGCGCGGCGATCTCCTCATGCGCGTCGACCCCGAGATCCTCGAAGCCCAGGTCAAGCAGCAGGAAGCAGCCCTCGCCGCCACCCACGCCGCAAGCGAGCAGGCCCGCGCCCAGATGCTGCAGGCCGAACTCAACCTCAAGCGCACCGAAAACCTCTTTGCCAAAGGCTTCGCCACGCAGGACCAGGTCGACGAGGCGCGCACCGCTCACGAGGTCGCGGCCGCCTCCTATTCCGCGTCCCTCTCCCGCATCGACCAGCAGTCGATGCAACTCGAGGAGGCGACCAAGGCCCTTTCCAAGGCCTCCACCTACGCCCCCATCAGCGGCAACATCACCGTCCTCAATCTCGAACTCGGCGACCGTGTCGTCGGCACCGGTCAGTTCGAGGGGACCGAAGTCATGCGCATCGCCAACCTCAGCCGCATGGAAGTGCGCGTCGACGTGAGCGAGGCCGACATCATCAACGTCGAAGTGGGCGACCGCGCCGACATCGAGATCGATGCGATCGCGAACAAGATCTTCGCCGGAGAGGTGACCGAGATCGCCAACTCCGCCTCGACCGAGGGCGCCGGCTCGCAGGACCAGGTCACCACCTTTCAGGTGAAGGTGCGCCTGCTCGAGCCGACTGCCGCGATCCGCCCCGGCATGACCGCCACCACCGACATCCAGACGCAGACCGCCGAAAACGTCGTGCGCGTTCCCCTGCAGGCGGTGACGGTGCGCTCCCGCGTGCAGGTGCGCGAGCAACTCGGCGAGGACTCCGCCGACGGAGCCGAATCGCGCGACGGCCCTTCCGAGGGCAACGGGAATGGCAACAACCGGGACGATTCTCCGCGGGGTGGCTCTGGCGGCCCCCGCGCAAACCTCGAGCGCATCGTCTTCGTCGTCGAAAACGGCGTCGCGCGACTGCGTCGCGTCGAGACCGGCATCGCCGACAACCGCTGGATGGAAATCAAGGCAGGGGTCGAGGCCGGCGAGAGCATTGTCACCGGCGGCTACCGCGTCCTCACCCGCGAACTGGAGCATGACATGGCCGTGACGGTGGAAGAGGCTCCCGCCTTCGGACGCGAAGGCTTCGGCGGCCCTTCCAACGGCAACTGAACCACCGCCTACCTTGACCCCGCAGCCCCTCATCCACCTCTCCGGCGTGACCAAGGTCTACGATCTTGGCCGCACTCAGGTCCACGCCCTCGCCGGGATCGAACTCGACGTCTGGCCGAACGACTACATCGCCATCATGGGGCCCTCCGGCAGCGGCAAGTCGACTCTCATGAACATGCTCGGCTGCCTCGACACCCCCACCGCCGGGCAGTACCTCTTTGGCGGGGAAAATGTCGCGCAGATGTCCGACAACCAGCTCGCCGACATCCGCAACCGCCGCATCGGCTTCGTCTTCCAGAGCTTCAACCTCCTCCCCCGCGCCACCACCCTGCGCAACGTCGAATTGCCCCTCGTCTATGCCGGCATCGGCCGGCAGGAGCGTGCCGCGCGCGCCCGCGAAGCGCTCGATCGGGTGAACCTCGGCGACCGCGTGGACCATCGGCCCAACGAGCTCTCCGGGGGACAGCGCCAGCGTGTCGCGATCGCCCGCGCCCTCGTAACGCGTCCCTCCATCATCCTCGCCGACGAGCCGACCGGCAACCTCGACTCCAAGACCGGCGTCGAGATCATGGCACTTTTCGAGGAACTGTATCAGCACGGCAATACGATCATCCTCGTCACCCATGAGGAGGACATCGCGCGGCATGCCCGGCGCCTCGTGCGCCTGCGCGACGGCGTCATCGAGTACGACCAGCCCAACCCCTCCGGGCCGTCCCCCGCGGCGGGTCCGCACGCACCGTCATGAAATTCCTCCGACGGCTGGCAAACGAGTTCACGGAGAACATCCGCATCGCCCTGGAGCAGCTCTGGGTCCACAAGATGCGTTCGCTCCTCACCGCCCTGGGGGTCATCATCGGCGTCTGGGCCGTGATTCTCATGGGCATCGCGATCAACGGCATCAACACCGGCTTTGCGAACAGCATGGACATGCTCGGGAGCGATCACTTTTACGTCGAACGCTTCCCCTGGCGCGACGTGGGCGACGACTGGCGCTTCTACCGCAACCGGCCCGAGATCAAGGCCCAGCTGGCGGCCGATCTCAATGAGATCATCGCCCGCACCCCGGACTCAAAGCTCACCGTCGCCGTCCCGACGGTGAATGTGGGCCGCACTGTCTGGCGCGATGACCGGCAGATCCCCAACGTCTTTCTTTTTGGGACAACGGCCGACTACCAGTTCATCGACACCAACGACCTCGCCCATGGGCGCTTCTTCACCGAAGCCGAGTATCTCAGCCGGCAGAACGTCTGCGTCCTCGGGGCCGAGGTGGCCGAAGCACTCTTCCCGGAAGGGGTCGAGCGGGCGCTCGGCGAGGAGGTCTCGATCGCCGGGATCAAGTTCACCATTCTCGGCGTCTATGAGAAACAGGGCAGCTTCCTTGGCCTCATGAGCTTCGATCGCAACGTCGCGATGCCGCTCTCCTCGATGCGCAAGTTCTTCCTCGGGCATCGCTGGCGCGACAGCACGAGCATCCGCGTCGTGAAAAAGCCGGACGTTTCACGCGAGGCCGCGGTCGACGAGATCATCGGCGCCATGCGGCAGGCCCGCGCGCTGCTCCCGGAGAAGGAGAACGATTTCGAGATCAACTCTTCCGAGTCCATCGAGGGCACCCTCGGCCCGGTCAAGGCGGGACTCGCGATCGCCGGCTTCGTCATCACGAGCCTCGCCCTCGGGGTGGGCGCGGTCGGCATCATGAACATCACCTTCGTGAGCGTGAAGGAGCGGACCAAGGAGATCGGCACGCGGCGCGCGATCGGCGCCCGGCAGGGCAGCATCCTCCTGCAGTTCCTCACCGAGTCGGTCTCCATCTGCCTTGTCGGTGGAGTCTTCGGACTGGCCTTCGCCTACGCCTGCCAGCTCGCCCGCGAGCAGTTTCTCCCCGACTTCCCGACGAGCCTCTCCCCACCGCTGGTCCTGCTCGCCTTTGCCGTTTCCGTAGCCACGGGCATCGCGGCCGGTTTCATCCCGGCCCTCATGGCCTCGCGCCTCGACCCGGCCAACGCCCTGCGCCATGAGTGAGTCGTCCCGCCCCCGTCGCCGCACGATTCGCTCGTCCGACCTCCTCGCCCTCGCAGGCAGTTCCCTCCGGGCCAACTTTCTGCGCAGCAGCCTGACCATCCTCGGGGTGGCCATCGGAGTCTTCAGCGTCGTGGGCGTGATGACCGCGCTCTCCGCCATCCGCCTTTCGATCGACACCGCCTTTTCGGTCTTCGGGACGAATGTGCTCCAGATCCAGCGCGACCCCGCCATCCAGCTCGGTGGCCCGGGCGGCTGGCGGCAGCGCCGCCCCTCCATCACCCCGCGCGAAGCGCAGCGCTTCAAGGACATGATGGAGGCCACCGGCATCCCCACCGCCCTCTCGGCGGGAGACGGCGGCGAACGCGTCGTCTACGGTGACAAGCGGACCAATCGCAACATCACGATCCAGGGGACCAACGAGCACTTTCTCCTCACGAACAAGTATGAGCTCGCCTACGGGCGAAACATCTCTGCGGCCGACGTGGAGTTCAATCGGCCCATCATCGTGCTCGGACACGATGTCGCCGAACAGCTCTTTCCGGCCGAAGATCCGCTCGACAAACTCGTCGTGGCGGACGGCGATCGCTATACCGTGGTCGGCGTGCTGGAGCCACGGGGGGACATGTTTGGCGAGTCGATGGACAGCCTCGTCCTCATTCCCTATCCCCGCTTTGTCGCCAACAACTGGCACCGCTGGCGCTCCATGAGCATTGCCTTCCAGGCTCCCAGCGCGGAGGAGTTGGCCGCCACCGAAGACCTCGCGATCGGTGCCATGCGCCTCGTCCGCGAACTCGAACCGGAGGATGAGAACAACTTCGAGGTGACTTCCAACGAGGCACTCCAGGCGACCTACGCGGAGATCGCGTTCCTCATCGGCACCGGCGGACTCGCCATCAGCGGTGTGGCCCTCGTCTGCGCGGGAGTCGGCATCATGGCGATCATGCTCGTGAGCGTGACCGAGCGCACCCGCGAGATCGGTGTGCGCAAATCGCTCGGCGCGCGCAAGGTGAGCATTCTCCTGCAGTTTCTCCTCGAGGCCATCTTCCTCTCCGAGGCCGGCGCGCTCATCGGCATCCTCCTTGGCATGGCCGTGGGCAACGCCCTCGCGGCGCAGCTCAACGCGAGCATGATCATCCCCTGGTTCTGGATGGCGGTGGCGGTGGGCGTCTGCTCCCTCATCGGCGTCGGCTTCGGGCTCTACCCGGCCTGGCGCGCGGCCAATTTGAATCCCGTCGAGGCGCTTCGTTACGAATAGGAGAAGGCGTGCGTCGCTCAACCGCCCCCTCGTCATTGCCGTTGCCAAGGCGAAGGCGAGACGTTTCCTGAGCGCCCATGCTGCTCTATCTCCTTCGCCATGCCGAGGCCATCGATGCCTATCCCGATCCCGCCCGCGTCCTCACTCCGAAGGGACGGGGCGACGCCGAGGCTCTTGGGCGCCATCTTGCCCGCCAAAACCTGGAGCTGCCGTTCGAGATCTGGTCCAGCCCCTATGCCCGCGCGCAGGAGACCGCCCGGCTGCTGGTGCGCGGACATGGCTCCGACCGGGAAGTGGAAACCCGGGAAGGCCTCACCCCGGACGATGACCCCATCGCACTGCTCCCGGAGCTCGCCGCGGTGGAGGACGATCTGCTCCTCGTCGGCCACAATCCCCACCTTGCTATCCTTGCCGGCCAGCTCCTCGGCGGCTCCGCCGCGCAGGTCGCGGTCCATTTCCGCAAGTGTACCCTCATGCGCTTCGAACGCGTGAAACGCTCCCCGCGCGACACCAGTCCCGTCTGGGTCCTCGATTGGATGCTCGCCCCCAAGCTCTTCCGTCGGGTCGGCTAGGCAGCGTCTCAAGCCTCCCGCGCCCAGGCGTCGTGAAGGGAGAGCCCGGCGTGCATGAGGGCGTGCGGCATGCGTCCGTCGCGGGCCGCCGCGCG
>JBKHAU010000016.1:0-12862 GCA_046542725.1 Opitutales bacterium | reverse complement strand
CGACCAGCACAGCGATCTAGCCTGGCGCACACCGCAGGAAATCCTGGTCGACCCGGAGGTTCACGCCAACACCAAAGCGTATTTCCCGCAGGTGGAGCAGCTGGGATGAGGACCTCACGGACAAGGCCGCGCGTGGTCGTCCTGACCGGTGCCGGGGTCTCGGCGGAGTCCGGCCTGCCAACTTTCCGCGGACCGGATGGGCTTTGGCGAGGACGCGATCCGCTCGCCCTCGCCACCCCCGAGGCGTTTGCGCGTGAACCGGAGGCAGTCTGGGAGTTCTACTCCGACCGACGGGCTTGGCTCCTCGCTCCGGACATCCTTCCCAATGCCGCCCACGAGGCGTTGGCAGAACTCGAAGATGCTCTCGGCGACGCCCTGCTCCTCGTCACCCAAAATGTGGACGACCTTCACCAGAGGGCCGGTTCGGGACATGTGCGGGCGATTCACGGAGCCCTGCTTCGCACCCGCTGCGCCGCCTGTGCTCATGTCTTCGCCGACGAGGAACCTTTTGCGAGGGGGCGAAGGTGTCCGCAGTGCCGGCGCGCCGCCACGCTCCGGCCTGACGTGGTCTGGTTTGGCGAGGTGCCGCACCACCTCGAGGAGGTCTATACCGCGGTCAGCGACTGCACGCATTTCGCTGCCATCGGGACCTCAGGGGTGGTCTATCCCGCCGCCGGTCTCGTCGAGCTCGCCCGCTCTGCCGGTGCTCAGACCGTCGAAATCAATCCCGTGCCGAGCGGCAACCCCGCTTTCAGCGAGGTCATCGCCGCGCCCGCCACCGTCGGCGTGCCGGCGTGGTGCAGGCGATGGCGTGCCCGCTGCGATGAGGAAACTGGTGCCCGGGGCGGGACTTGAACCCGCACGGCGCTTTCGCGCCCCAAGATCCTAAGTCTTGTGTGTCTGCCAATTTCACCACCCGGGCCGAGGATGCTGGAGGGTTTAGGTGGGGCAGGCGGCTGGGTGCAAGCCTGCATCCTGGTGAGGGAATGGGCCGACGCTCCGTCAATGAAAGGCCGCGCTGAGCTCGCGGCGCTCGGGACCTTGCGGTGGCCAGTCTACCAGATCGTGCGCGTGGCCCCGCCGTCGACGAGCAGGGTGGTGCCGGTGAGGTAGGCCGCGGCGGGGGAGAGGAGAAAGGCCCCCGCGCGGCCGAATTCCTCGATCGTGCCGTAGCGGCCGAGGGGGATGGCGGCGGCGGAGCGGGCGACCTGCTCCTCGATGCTGATGCCGGAGCGGGGGGCCGCGGCTTCGTCGAGGGAGCGCACACGGTCGGTGTCGATACGGCCAGGCACGAGGTTGTTCACCCGGATGCCGTCGGGTGCGAGGTCGCGAGAGAGGCTCTTCACGAGGCTCACCACCCCGGAGCGAAAGACGTTGGAGAGGAGGAGGTCGTCGATCGGCTCCTTGATCGAGGTGGAGGTGACGGTGAGAATGGAGCCACCGCGTTGGGCGCGAAGGGTGGGGAGGACGGCGCGGATGAGCCGGACCGCGCTCATCAGGGTGAGTTCAAAGGCCGCGGCCCAGGCGGCATCGTCAAAGTCGTCGAAGCGCCCGGGGGGCGGCCCCCCGGCGTTGACGACGAGGCCGTCGATGCCTCCGAGGTCCTCGGCGCAGGCGTCCACCCAGGCCGTGATCGAGGTCGCGTCGGCGGCGTCGAGGGGATGTTGGGTAATGCTCCCGGTGGAAGTCCCCGCCAGGGTGGCCGCGGCGGCCCTGAGGCTGGCCTCCTCGCGGGCCCCGAGGGCGACGCTGGCACCTTCGGCGGCGAGGGCCTGGGCGATGCCGAAACCGAGGCCCCTGCTCGAGGCGGCGACGAGGAAGCGTTTTCCGATGAGATCGAGGTCCATGGCGAACGGGGTGAAAGGGGGTGGAAACCAAACGCAGCCTCGCCCGCCGATCAAGCGAGGAACTTGACCACGGCGCGCTTTGCGCTCGTTTGAGCGGCATATGCGCGTGTTTCTTGTCGATACGGGTCGCTGCGCCCGGAGAGCTGGATCAATCGGTCGCGGGTCGCGGCGCGACTGAGCGAAAGGGTGGGGCGGCTCGTCGAGCCGGCCTCGGTCCTGCACAGCACGCGCATGGACCCTGCCGACATCCCGCCGGAATGGCCCCGTCCCATGACCTGGGAGCGGGCGACCAAAGCGGCCCTCGAGGCGGGAGAGCGGGAGTTTCTCGTCCTGCCGTTTTTCTTCGGGCCGACGGGAGCGATCATCGACTATCTGCCGCAGCGCCGGGCCGCGGTGGAGGAAAAGTGGGGGCCGTTTTCCCTCCAGTTTGCGCCCTTTCTGGCGAGTGCGCTACCGGGCGAAGACCGCACCCTGGCCGATCTCCTGGTCGACCAGGTGCGGGCAACGAAGGATGCGCGGCAGCTCGAGCAGCCACACGTCATCCTCGTCGACCATGGTTCACCCAAGCGGGAGGTGGCGGCGGTGCGGGACCGGCTCGGGCCGGAGCTTGCGAATCGTCTCGGCGGGACGGTGGCCGGCGTCAGCGTGGCCTCGATGGAGCGCCGCGAGGGAGATGAATACGCTTTCAACGAGCCCCTCCTCGAACACGCCCTGCGCGACCCGGCGCATCCGGCGGGCGAGGTGGTCGTGGCGATGCTCTTTCTTTCGCCGGGGCGCCATGCCGGCCCCGGGGGCGACATCGCGACGATCTGTGCGGAAGCCGAGGCGGAGCGCCCCGGGCTGCGCACGCACATGACAGAGCTGGTCGGCCAGCATCCCGCGATCGTCGACCTCCTCGCGGCGCGTTATGAGGCGGCTCTCGCGACGGCGGATTGACACGGGAACGGCGCCGGCCGCACTTTGGAGCGATGCGCGCGGAGCTGGAAGCGCTCGTCTACGAGCTGAAACAGATGCGACGGGAAGGCACCCAGGCCCTGCCCGTGGCGGAGGATACGCTCGAGGGGCTGCGGGCGGCAGTGCGCCGTCTCGCAGCGGATTCCCCCGCGCCCGTTCCGGTGGAGACGTCGGGAGCGGAGGAAGCGGCAGCGGCGCCAGGCACCGCCCGCTCAGTGCCCGCTGCGCCGACCCCGGCGAAGCCCGCCACCGCGCCCATTCCGCCGCCTCCAAAAGTCGTGCTTCCAGAGGGCTCCCGGGAGGAGCGGTGGGCGTGGTTGCGCGACCAGGTGCTGGGCGACCTCGTCTGCCAGGAGCACGTCAAGCCGGGCAAACAGGTGGTCTTCGGCGTGGGCAGTATCGAGGCGGAGATCCTCTTTTGCGGCGAGGCTCCGGGAGCGGAGGAAGAGACGCAGGGCGAGCCCTTCGTGGGTCCCGCCGGTGAACTGCTGACGAGGATCATCGGGGCCATGGGCCTCCGCCGCGAGCAGGTCTACATCTGCAACATCATGAACTGGCGGCCCGAAATGCCGACCGCCTTCGGCAATCGCCCCCCGACGCAGGAGGAGATGGGCTACTGCCTGCCCTATCTGCGCGCGCAGCTCGAAGTGGTGCAACCCAAGGTCATCGTCGCGCTCGGCAAGACCGCCGTCGACGGCCTCCTCGGCCCGGATCCACAGCGCCGCATGGGGCGCATTCGCGGCACCTGGAGCGAGTTCAACGGGGTGCCCCTCATGCCCACCTTTCACCCCAGCTACCTTCTGCGGAACAACTCCAAGCGGACCAAGCGGGAGGTCTGGGAGGACCTCCTCGAGGTCATGGAGCGCATCGGCATGCCGGTGAGCGAGCGCCAGCAACAGTATTTCCTCTGAAGGCCCTGCTCGAACGGCAAACAATTGTTTTACGCGTTTGACCGCTCGACCGCGACGGTGCCATGATCCCGCCCATGAACGGGATGACGGAGGCAGAACAAGCGACGGCGTTGAGTGCCCTGCCGGGCTGGGCGATCGAGGAGCAGCAGCTCTGCAAAACCTACAAGATGGCCTCCTTCCGCGACGCCATCGTGCTCCTGCAGCGGGTCGCCTTCGAAGTCGAGGACCTCAACCACCATCCCGAGATCTGGAACCTCTACAACCGCGTGCGTTTTGCCCTCAGCACGCACGACGCGGGAGATGTCGTGACGGAGAGCGACTTCGCCCTCGCGAACAAGATCGAGACCCTCGCCGCCCGCCTCGGCGGGAAGTAGGCCGTCGCGCCAGGCCGTCCGTCGGCACCGGAGGATTGCCCGGTCATCGTCGAACACAGCCCCGGCGGCGATGCCTTCGACGCGCCAAAAAGAGACCCCTGGAACATTTCCAGGGGTCGGGTCGAAAATAGCGGTGGACGGTCTCGCCGTCCTGGCGCGAGGGCGGGGGCCGCCGGGCTCAGAACTCGTAGGTCACGATACGGCCGTCGGGGAGGGTGACACCGATCTCGGTCGTTTCGACGGTGATCACGATGTCTTCGTAGGATTCACCGGCAATCGAGGGGAGAAACGTGATGTAGGCGTCGGGGCCGACAAGCTGGCTCGTGGCCACCTCGGTCTCGCCCGTTTCGAGCATGTATTGCTGGGCGGCGGAGGCGAGCTGGCGGAGGTTGTTCGTGATCGCCTTCTCCTGGGAGGTCGTCTGCACCTGCTGCATCGCCGGAATGGTGGCCGCGGCGATCCCTCCGGCGAAGGCGGCCGGCAGCACAACGAGGGCGTCCTTGTAGGAATAGGCGGCGTACTGCTCGCTCACGAGCACCTCTTCGCTGGCATAGTAGAGGGCCGAAGCATTGGGCGCGAGAAAGTCACCCAGGAGGAGGTCGACCGATTCTTCGATGAGCGGAAGAAAGGGGGCCAGGTTGGGGTCCTGGGCAACCATCGAGGTGATTTGCGTCATGTCGAAGCCGGCACTGTAGGAGTGCAGAATGGCCTCTTCGGGCAGGCGCGAGGCCACCTTCCGGAAGGCGTCGCTGTCCGCCAGTTTGTCGCCGGAGGCGTCGGCTCCCCAGTCCTCGTGGGTGTAGAGGATGAGCTTGTCGCCCTCCGCCGGGGCGGTGAGGAAGAGACCCATCGGCGCGCCCTGGAGGAGCGCGGAGAGGTCGGCGGTGAGAGCGTTGTCACCCTCCGTGAAGACGACCGGCAGGCTCTCGCCGAGCGGCTCGAGGCGGGCCAGCAGCGGGCCTGCCCCGTCGATCTCGGCATAGATCCGGAACTGCGGCTCCATGGGATTGGAGAAGTCCTGCTGCATGGCGAAGTGCATCGTTTCCGAGAAGGCCTCGATGACTTCATTGATCGTGACGTCGGTGCCGGGGAGAGGGCTCATCAGCTGCTGCTGGGCCATGCCTTGCCCCATCGGCCCCATGATCTGGGTGAGGACGGCCACGATCGAGTCGCGCAGGGTGGTGAGGCGGAGTTGGCCGGAGAGCGCGGTGGTCGTGTCGGCAGGGGCGAATTGCGCCGCGCGGAACGTCGTTGTCTCGCTCCCGTAGAGCCCGAAAAGGCCCGTCAGCTCGCCATCCGCCAAGGTGACCGCGCGGTTGACGAAGAGGTCGTCGTCCACCCGCAGCGAGCTGGCGCCGAGGGAACGCACGCTCCCAAAGCCGAGGGTCTCGAAAAGCGCGGGGAAGTCCAGCGGGATGGGCGGGACATCGGGCACCGTCGCGAGCACCTCCTGATAGATCGAATTGAGCTGCCGGCCGATGGCCTCGCCGTCGCCTTCGAAGTCGGCAAAGGCGACAAAATTGCCCTCGAGGTCGAGGTGAGGGGACACCTCCGCAAAGGATCCGGCGTGAAGAACAGAGGAGAGGGCGGCGGAGGCGACCACCCCGCCGAGAAGAGAGCGCATTGTTCGCATCATAAAGTCTAGGTTCGCAGACGAGTGTGACAGGTTACGAACCTCGAGAATTCTTTGGGCCCGGTGGGTTGTCAATTGGGGAGGCGGCCGCTAAGGTGCGGTCTTTTGCCCATGACAATGGAACACAGCACCCTGCCGTCTTTGCGGACTTTTGCCGTTGATGCGGTGAGAGGGGACTTCCCCATCCTCCAGACCGAGGTCAACGGCCATCCGCTGGTCTACCTCGACAATGCCGCGACGAGCCAGAAACCGCAGTGTGTGCTCGACGCCGAGCAGGACTACTACCGGCGGGACAACGCCAACATCCACCGCGGAGTCCACGCCCTGAGCCAGCGAGCGACGAATGACTATGAGGAAGCGCGCAACGTCGCCGCCCGCTTTCTCAACGTGGCGGATGCGCGGGAGCTGGTCTTTGTGCGGGGCGCGACCGAGGCCATCAACCTCATCGCGCAGAGCTTTGTCCGTCCACGGGCGAAAGCCGGCGACTGCATTCTCCTCACCACGATGGAGCACCATGCCAACATCGTGCCCTGGCAGCTTCTCCGTGAGCAGATTGGCCTCGATCTCGTCGTCTGCCCGGTCGATGAACGTGGCGAACTGGATCTTGCGGCCTGGCAACGCCTTCTCGAAGAACGACGCCCGGTCCTCGCGGCGGCGGTCCATGCCTCCAACTCGCTGGGCACGATCAACCCCATTGAGCGCATGCTGGCCGCGGCGCGCGCGGCCGGTGTGCCGATGCTCGTCGACGCCGCCCAGTCGACCCCGCACATGCGCGTCGACGTGGGCGCGCTCGCGCCGGACTTTCTTGTCTTCAGCGGACACAAGGTCTTCGCCCCGACCGGCATCGGTCTGCTTTACGGGCGCTACGAGCACCTCAGCGCGATGCCGCCCTACCAGGGCGGAGGGGACATGATTCAGAAGGTCACCTTCGAGAAGACGACCTTCAAGGCGCCACCCGAGCGCTTTGAAGCGGGCACGCCGCACATTGCCGGCGTGATCGGACTGGCCGCCGCCCTGCGCTATATCGAGGGGCTCGACCGCGCGGGAGCGGAGGCCCACGAGGAGGCCCTGCGGGAGCGGGCCGAGGCCGGTCTGCGCGAGATCCCGGGCCTGCGTCTCATCGGCGAGGCGGCCGCGAAAGTGGCCGTCGTCTCGTTTGTTCTCGAGAGTGCCCATCCGCACGACATCGGCACCTTCCTCGACCAGGAGGGCATCGCGATCCGCGCCGGGCACCACTGCTGCCAGCCGCTCATGCGCCACTACGGTTTGCCCGGCACGGCGCGCGCCAGCTTTGCCTTCTACAACACTTTCGCGGAGGTCGACCGCTTCGTCGCCGGCGTGGCCAGGATCGAGCGCTTTTTCCGCTGAGGGCGATCGGCCTTGCCCACCGCGCCCTGTACCCGGAATTTTGAGACATGAGCGAAGAACTCACGGAACTCTACCAGGAGATCATCCTCGACCACAACAAGCGCCCGCGCAACTACCGGCCGCTTCCCCTCGCAACGCACCAGGCCGAGGGGAACAACCCGATGTGCGGCGACGAGATCGAAGTCTATTTGCGGGTCGAAGGCGACCGCATCGAGGAGGTCACCTTTCAGGGGCAGGGTTGCGCGATCTCGCGGGCCTCGGCCTCGCTCCTTACCGAGATGCTCACGGGCAAGACGGTGGGGGAGGCCCGTGCGCTCGATTCGGATGTGCTCGACGTTCTGCGCAACGGCGGACGTGAACTCGACCTCGCCGAAGACGGCGACCTCGCCGCCCTTTCCGGGGTGCGCCAGTTCCCTGCCCGGATCAAATGCGCCACCCTGGCCTGGCACGCCGCCGAGGCCGCCCTGCAGGGCGAGACGGAAGTGACGACCGAGTAAGCGCCCGGGCCCGGAGGGGCGGATGCACGCACAACCGTGCCGGGGGCACTCTGCGTGGCGGCGTCTTCGGCCGTGGGGTCAGTCGTTGTCGCGAAAGCCGCGACGATCTTCCTCGCGACAATCGGTCATCACCCGCAGGCAGATCTCCCGAAGATCGAAGAGGCGGAGGCGGAGCGCGTCGGCGAGACGGGCCGCGTCGACCCCGCGCGAGGCGAGCGGTTCGAGAAGTTGAAGAGCCTCATTGAGCGCGCGCAGGGCGATCTTGCCGTGGCACACCGCAAGGAGAAAATCCCCCATGTCGATCCCCTGCACCATGAGGATGAGGTGGCGCTCGATGCTCGAGAGCGTATTGGCCGCCTTCCATGCCTGCTGCACATCGAAATGTTCGGGGAAACGCCCCAGACCGATTTCCCAGAGCGAACGCAGCTGCAGGAAGAGGCCGGCCCCCGCGACATAGACGGGGTGGCGATGGAGGGTGTAGGGGTCGGCGTCGTTCAGGCTGTCCTCGCGCACCTCGCTGAGGATGTCGTCGTCGTCCTCGTCAAGGCCTTCGCCCACGGCCCAGTCATCGCGCTCCCAACCCATTTCCGCAGCGGCGCGATCGAGGCGGTCGAGGCGGTCGAGGTTTTCGTCGTAAAGGGTGACAAAACGGGCAATCTCCTTCTGCTGGCGAAGAAGAAACTGTTGCCAGTCGAACTCGTTCCAAGAGAGGTCGCCGCGTTCTTCCCAATCCCCCTCGGGTCCGCTGTCATAATCGTGATTTCCCATACAAAAGAACCCCCTTTCGGTGCCTTGAGAAGATGAATCGGCTGTGGGCGAATGCAATGAAGAAAAATGCCCGGCTTAAAGCCTGACGGCTTTCCCCTCGCGATCCCGCGAAACGTGCTCCATGGGAAAAGATATGCCAGAGCAAGTGAGCCACGCTGTGATCCATTTCAGCGGCCGGGTGCAAGGGGTGGGCTTCCGCTACGAGACGCGGCGGGTGGCCCAGGGCTTTGAGGTCGCGGGGGTGGTCGAAAATCTCCTCGATGGCCGCGTCCGCCTCGAGATCGAGGGGCTGGAGGAGGAGGCGCGGGCCTTCGTCCGCGAACTCCAGCGCCAGCTCGAGGCGTATATCCGCGAGACGGAGGAAAGATGGGACCGGAGACCCCGCCAGCTGCGGGGCTTTGAAATCGCCCCGACGCGCCGATGAAGTCGCTTGCGGTGGAGTGCCGAGGGGTGGCGAAGGGCTTTTCCCTGGGTTGGGGGCGCCGGCAGCTGGCGCTCGCCGGGGTCGACCTGGAGGTGTGTCCGGGCGAGGTCTTTGGCCTCCTCGGGCCCAATGGCGCGGGCAAGACGACACTCCTCAAGATCCTTCTCGGGTTGCTTGCGGCGGACGCCGGCGAGTGCCGCGTGTTTGACCAGCCAGCGGGAGACACGGGCGTGCGCCGGCGCTTGGGCTACGTGCCCGACGGGCCGCTCTTCCACCCTTTTGCAAGCGTGCGGGAGACCCTTGAGCTGCATGCCCGTCTCGCCGGGGTGGCATCCGCGCAGCGTCCCGCGGCGGTGGGGGAGGCGGCGCGCCAGGCCGGGCTCGCGGCGTCGCTCGACCGACGACTGGACAGCCTTTCGAAGGGTATGCTGCAGCGGGTGGGGCTCGCCCAAGCGCTCCTCGGCGAGCCCGACCTTCTCATCATGGACGAGCCGACGGCGGGCCTCGACCCGGTCGCCGCGGAGCAACTTGGCCGCCTTGTGCGCGCGCAGGCGGCGGCCGGCCGGGCAGTCCTGCTCAGCACCCATCAGCTCAGTCAGGCGGAGCGGATCTGCGACCGCGTGGCGGTCCTCCACCGCGGGCGGATCGTGCTCACGGGCGAGGGCGCAGGAGACGCTGGAGGGGAGACGGTCGTGCGGCTGCGGGTGGCCGATCTGCCGGCGGAGAAGCGGGTGGGGGTGGAAACGGCGGTGCGCGCGGGCGGGGGTAGGGTGGAAGGCTGGGAGCGGGCTTCGGCCACGCTCGAGGAGCGTTTCCACGCCGCCTTGGAGGAGGCGGAGCGGCCGTGAGCGCGCGGGCGCAGGGGGCCGCGCTCTGGTGGATCACCGGTTGGGCTGCGCGGGCCGCGCTGCGGGAGCGGGTGGCGACCTTGCTTGGGGTGCTGGGACTCCTCCTCGTGAGCGCCACCCTTATCCTGCGCGACCTCGAGTTCGGTGGAGCGGAGCCGGCGTTCCTCGCCGAGACCGGACAGGGGGTGATCTTTCTCTTCGGCACGCTCTTCGCGGTGCTCTTGCCCAGCCTGCGCTGGGCCCAGGACCTGGAGGCGCGGACCCTCCTGCCGATCCTTGCCCGGCCGGTGTGCCGGGAGAGCTATTTCCTCGGGCAGGCACTGGGATTGGGGTTGGTCGTCGCGTTGTTTGTGGTCGGGCTCTTTGGCGCCCTTGCGGTGCTCGTCTGGACGCAGGAGGGCGCGGGACTCGAGGCCCTCCCGGGAGAGGCGGCGCGGGCGCTCCTGCGGGCATGGGTCATCGTCGCGCTGGTGCTTTTTCTCGGAAGCTTTCTGCGGGGAGCCTTGCTCACGGCCACGCTCGGTTTTGCGCTCGTCGTCGGTGGGCAGGTGATGCCCCTTGTGGCACTCTCCGCGCCGACCGTGGAGGGTCCAGCGAGCGCTTTGCTGCAGCTGGTGCAGTGGCTCGTTCCCAACCTCGGCGCCTTCACGAGCGGCGGCCCGACGCTCGTTTCGCTTCTCGTTTATGGCGGACTCTACATCGTGGCCTTTCTCGGCTTGGGAGCCTGGATTTTTCGCGGGCGGGAAGTGTGAGTGATGACGGGTTACCTGCGCATCGTCCTGGTAGGGGGAGTGCTGGCCTTGGTCGGTTGGCTGGCGGACCCGCTCGAGAGGGATTGTGATGCGCCGCCGGCGGGCGGCGTGGTGCTCGGCGGGTTGCAGGGAGCGGTGGCCAATGGTTTTTTTCTGAAGGGGGTGCTGCGCTGGGAGGGGCGCGATCTCGTCGGCGCCGAGCGGAGTTTCGCGCGGGCCGTCGCGGCCGACCCGACGAAGTGGTTTTTCTGGCGTCATGCGGCCCGCCTCTTTGCCTTTGACGCCCCGCGGGCGGAGATGCGCGCCCGGGCGGCGGCGGGCGAGCGCATCGGTGAGGCGGAGATGCGGGAGATGCGGAAGCGCCATGCCGAGCGTGCCCTTGCCTGGCTCCACGCGGCCGAGAGGGTCCATCCCGCCGACCCTCGGGTGGAGATCGAGCGGGGCATGATCCTGCTCCATGCGCTGGAAGATCGGCGGGCGGCGGCCGACGCCTTTGGGCGGGCTTGGGAGGCGCCCGGGGGGCCGCTCTTCGCGGCCCGACTGCGCGGTGCGCTCCTCGCCGAGGCGGGAGAGACGGCGGCGGCCCATGCCTGGTATGGTCGCTGGTTGCAGGGACTCGACCCGGCGGCACGGGCCGAGCAGGCGGCGATTGTGTTGCCACGGCTCCGGGAGCTGGAAGAGCGTCTGGGAATCCCGCCCGAGCGGCGGCTTTTGCTTCCATGAGTGCACCCGCGACCAACGCCGAGATCGAGGCCCTTCTGCCCCACGTCATGCACCAGGAGCGGGCGGCGGCGGAGCGCCTCCTCGCGCGCGGCCGGCAGGGCAAGCACTTCGACCGCGTGCGCCTGCGCGACCGCCTCGAGAAGTCGCGTGCGCTGCGCGAGGCGCGGGCCGCGGCCGTGCCGGAGCCGCGTTTTCCGGAGGAGCTGCCCATCTCCGTGCGGGCGGAGGAGATCATCGCGGCGATCCACGCACACCCTGTCGTGATCCTCGCCGGGGAGACGGGCTCGGGCAAGACCACGCAGCTGCCCAAGATGTGCCTCGCGGCCGGCCTCGGGCGCGCCGGCAAGATCGCCTGCACCCAGCCCCGCCGCGTCGCCGCACTCTCGGTCTCGCGGCGCATCGCGGAGGAACTCGGCGTGCCATGGGGCCGCGAGGTGGGCGCAAAGATCCGTTTCACCGACCGCACGGGCCCCGAGACGCTCGTCAAGATGATGACGGACGGGATGCTCCTCGCCGAGATTCAGGCGGATCCCGAGCTCTGGGAGTATGACGCCATCCTGATCGACGAAGCGCACGAGCGCTCGCTCAACATCGACTTTCTCCTCGGGTATCTGCAGGGCTTGCGCCGGCGCCGGCCGGAACTGCGCATCCTCATCACCTCGGCCACGATCGATACGGCGGCGTTTTCCAAGGCCTTTTCCGATGCTCCCGTGATCGAGGTGAGCGGGCGCACCTATCCTGTCGAGATCCGCTACGAGCCAGTCGACGCGCGGGAGGAGGAGCGTGGCGACTTCACCTATCTCGACGGCGTGGCGCGGGCCGTGCGCGAGGTGGTGGGGGAAAACCGGCCGGGCGACATCCTCGTCTTTCTCCCCGGAGAAAAGGACATTCGCGACCTGCGCGGGCTGCTCGAGGGGACCCGTTTTCCGCGCACCGAGGTCCTGCCGCTCTTTGGCCGGCTTTCGAACGAGGAGCAGCAGCGCATTTTTGCCCCCACCCAGCGGCGCAAGATCGTGCTCGCGACCAACATCGCGGAGACCTCGCTGACCATTCCCGGGATCCGCTACGTGATCGACACGGGCCTCGCGCGGGTGAGTCGCTACGATGCGCGCACCCACACCCGTCGCCTCCCCATCGAGCCCATCGCGCAGAGCAGCGCCGACCAGCGGGCGGGGCGGGCAGGGCGTGTCGAGGCAGGCGTCTGCATCCGCTTGTATGCGGAAAAGGACTACGCTTCGCGCCCGCGCTACGCCACCCCTGAGCTGCAGCGTTCGAACCTCGCCGAGGTCATTCTCCGCATGATCGCCTTCGGTCTCGGGCGGGTGGAGGAGTTTCCCTTTCTCGATCCGCCGCGGCCGGCCGCGATCCGCGCCGGCTACAGCCTGCTCGAGGACCTCGGGGCACTCGATGCCGACACTAACCTGACCCCCCTCGGGGCCGAACTCGCGCGCCTGCCGTGCGACCCGACGGTCGGCCGCATGCTCCTCCAGGCACGACAGGAAGGAGCGGTGCGCGAGATCCTCGTCATCGCCGCCGGGCTGAGCATCCAGGATCCGCGGGAACGGCCGGCCGACGCCCAGGAGGCGGCCGATCGCATGCACGCGCGTTTTCGCCACCCGGAGTCCGACTTCCTCACCCTCCTCAACATTTGGGACGCCTACCACGAGCAGATGGAAAACCTGACGCAGAACCAGCTGCGCAAGTTCTGTCGGGAGCATTTCCTCTCCTACCTGCGGCTGCGCGAGTGGATGGACGTGCATCGG
>JBKHAU010000015.1:0-12881 GCA_046542725.1 Opitutales bacterium | reverse complement strand
GCTCTGTTCGGTTCTCGCCTCCTTCATCGTGGTGGAGCGCCTGATTGCCCTGCGGACCGGCCGCGTCCTGCCCCGTGGCATGCGCGACGCACTGGTCGCGGGCCAGATCCCGGAGAACGGAGAGATGGGCTCGGTCGCGGGCCGCATTGTCGCCTTTTTTCACGATCCGACAAGCGATGCCGAGCAGCTCAAGGCGTATGCGCGCCTTCAGCTCTCTGGGATGGAGCGCGGACTGTTCATCCTCGATATCGTTGTCGCGGCGGCGCCGCTCCTGGGTCTGCTCGGGACGGTGACGGGACTCGTCGAGGTGTTTGCCCAGATCTCGCCCGAGACCGGTATGCCGGAGATGGGCGCCTTTCGCGAAGGGGTCGCGCTCGCCCTCACCACGACGATGCTCGGCCTCGCCATCGCCATCCCTGCGCTCGCCTTCAACAGCTATCTCGGCCGCCGCATCGAAGCCTACGCCGCGCAGCTCGAAGTGAGCGTGGAGCGCCTCGTCAACGCGAAGAAGAAGTCCCCCCGCGGCCGCCTCGGATGAACGAGCCCGGTCTGATCGCGCGCCGGCGCCGACCCCGTGTCGAGATCAACATCGTGCCCCTCATCGATGTGCTCGTCGTGCTCATCTTCTTCTTTCTCGTCTCGATGCAGTTTCGCAACATGACGCTGCTGCAACTCACCCTTCCCGAGATGACGACGGCGGGGGAGAGTTCCGAGGGCGAGTTCGTCGAGATCTCGATCACGAAGGAGGGAGAGATCTTCTACAACGGGGAAGAGGTCGCGCGCGACTCGCTCGCCACCCGGCTGGGGCTCGTCGCACAGGCCAATGCGCAGACCCCGGTCCTCCTCAGCGCGGATGAGGCGAGCCTTCTGCGGGACACCACGACGGTCATGGACCTCGTCCGCCAAGCCGGCTTGGAGAACCTTCGCCTGCAGACGCGCTGAGCGGCTAAGTTCATCTTGCCGAGTCGGTTGCGTTTGGAAAGCGGGCGGCTATCTTTCTCCTGATGTTGGAATTTGGATTCATCCAAGCAGCGCCGGCGTGCTGGCTGCAGATCTCTGGAGAGGATGCCTCGCGCTTTTTGCAGAGCCAGTTCAGCGCCGACCTGAGTGGCCCGGTGGGGCAGGCCGTGCCCGGGCTCTGGCTCGACCACCGGGCGCGCATCCAGGCGGAGTCGACCCTTCTCAAGGTGAGCGAGGATCGCTATTTCGCCTTCAGTGTTGGGACTCCGGTCGATGTCCTGCGGGCGAAGCTCGAGCGCCACATCATTGCCGACGACGTCGAGCTCGATGACGCCACCGGCGAAGTCGGCGTGCTGCTCGTCGCCGGGGCGCAGGGGCGCGCGGCACTCGAACGCTGGCTTGGATCGGCCCTGCCCGGAGAGGGCGAGTTCTTGTATCGGCAAGATGGATACGTCTTTCCGGCCCGGCGAGGGCTCGACAACGCCTTCGAGGTGGTGGCGGACCGGCGTCTGCTCGAGGGACTGCGCGAAGCCTTTGAGGCAGGGGGCGGAAAAGCGTTTGCCCCGAGGGAGTTGAAGGCTGCGCGTCTGGCCGCGCGGATGCCCCTCATCCCGGCTGAAGTCGGCCCCGACGAGACGCCGGCGGAGGCGGGTCTGGAGCACTTGTGCTCGCTCACCAAGGGCTGCTATCTCGGGCAGGAAGTGGTCAATCGCCAGGCGCGTCTCGATCGTTCCGCCCGCACCCTTGTGCCACTTCTCATCGAGGGCGAATTGCCCGATAACACCCCTCCGCGCCTCCCTCTCGAGAGCGGCGGTGCGGTCGTTGGCGAGCTGCGCGGCTGGGTCTCCCTCAAGGGGCGCACACGTGCGCTGGCCATGATCAAGTCGAAGGCCGTCGACCTGCCGCTTACCCTCAGCGGGCACGAATCCATACCCCTCAAGCTCGAGAAAGATGGGTGAAGACCCTGCTTCGAAGGATGTAGTAGAGGTGTTGGGACGCATGCTCGAGCGCTTCGGTGCCTCCCCCTCTCAGGCCACCGTCATGGCCCGTCAGCTCTACAAGCGCTCGGCTCAGCGGGCCGAGGAAAAAGGGATTCCGCAGGCGACTGCTTTGCAGGAACTGGTCGAGCTCACGATTCGCGGTGTGCAGGGCGAAGGACCGTCCACCGAGGTGGATCGAAATGACCGTCCGCCGCCCGCAAACCCTGAAAAATAAACGGTCTCCGGGCAGAATCGCATTGACGCACCAGAGGCCCGGTTTCTTCATTCGCGACGAGTTACCATTCCCCATCACCCTCAAAGACAGGAATTAAATGAACAAAGCTGAATTAGTAGAAGCGGTGCAAAAAGCGCTTGGTGAAGACACGTCCAAAGCGGCGGCCGAACGTGCCGTTGATGCGGTCGTGGACGGCATCAAAAAGGGACTGAAGGGCAAGGAAAAGAAAGTCCAGCTCGTGGGCTTCGGCACCTTCGAAGTCTCGAAGCGTAAGGCCCGCCAGGGGGTGAACCCGCGGACCGGCGAGAAAATCAAGATCGCCGCTTCCAAGACGGTCAAGTTCAAGCCCGGTGCCGGCCTCAAGGCGGCTCTCTAGGAACTGTTTCTTTTTTAACCGTTCAACTTTGCAAGACCCTCGAGCTTCGGTTCGGGGGTTTTTGTTTGCCTGCTTCAGCGGATTTCGGGCGGCCAGGCGGGTCGGTGCGGGGGCACGGTCGGAAGGCCCGCGAGGACCCGGCGCAGCCGGCCGGCGCTGTCATGGAGGCCGCCGACGCGGTGGCGCGCGATCCAGAGCGCTTCAAACTCGCCGATGAGGCCGGTGAGGCGCGCCGGCAAGGCAGCCTGGGTCTGTTCGTCTGGTCGATGGTGGGCGAGAGCGCGGTCCACCGCCCATTGGTGCAGGGCGAGGACGAGGTGCAGCTCGCGAACCAGAAGATCGGCGTCGGGGGCGCGCAGTTCGACGTGGCGGGCCCGCGTCTGGAGCGCGGCGAGACGATCCCGCGCCTGTTCCAGTTCGTCGAGTGCGAGGGGCGCAACGACCTCGGCGAGCTGTGCTTCCGGCGTCGTGAGCACCTGGATCAAGGGGAAGCGGTTGGGGGGGCGACAGGCGAAGCTTGCGGCAAGTTGGCCGAGTTCCAGCAGTAGATCGCCGAGCACGGGGCTCGGTTCGCCGAAAGCGCAGGACGCGAGCGCGGTGGGCAGGTCGGGCATCGCTGCCTCCGGCCGCCAGGCTCGCTGTGCGCAGGCAAAAAGGGCCGGCAGACTGAGAAGGGGGGGCTGGTGGTGACCATGGTCGCCCCAGTCGGTGAGGAGGAGGCCGGCGCAGCCCGTCTCCTCGGCGGCGTCCGCCGCGACCTCGATGTTGGAGAGCGCATTGGCGAGCCGCCCCCCGAGACTGAGCCAGCTCGAGGTGCCGGGGCAGAGGATCGTCGGCAGCCCCTGCGCACGCAGCGCCCGGGCCTGGACGGCAAGGGGGTGATCGGCCTCATAGCCCCAGACGAGGACGGTCGTGCCGTCCATCGGCTCCCAGAGAGAAGGCTCTTCGAGGAGGATGTCGGACCAGAAAAGGACCTCGCGCTTGTGCGCCTGGGCGGCGCCGATGACCTCACGGAGGAAGTCGACATAGACCGGTAGCCGGCCTTCGCGTGTGCAGCGCTCGCGACTGCGGCCCATCCCCAGCTCCCAAGGCTCGTCGCCGCCGATATTCACCTTGTCCGAGCGGAAGAGCGGCAGGTAGGCGGCAAAGAGTTCCTTCAGAAAGGCGAGCGCTTCCGGCCCCGGATGGAGGGTCGAGCCCCAGGGCATGCCGTATCCATCGGGTCGACGCCAGCCGTAGGGGCACTCCGCGAGGTGAAAATACTCCGGGTGCCGCAGCCAGCGCTCGAAGTGGCCGAACGTGTTGAGGCAGGGCACCAGTTCGATGCCCCAGAGGGCGCACCAGTCGTCGAGTTCGCGCACTTCATCAGCGGAGAGCGGGGAGGCCGCTCCCCATACCCGCTCGTGCCCGGGAAAGGCAAAGGTGTGCTCGGTGTAGAGTTGAAGCTGGTTGAACTTGAGGCCCGCGAGGGTGCGCACGAGGGTGCGCAGCGTGGCCATGGTGGGCACTTTGTCGCGGGAGAGGTCGAGCATGTAGCCGCGCACCTCGAGCACGGGCGCATCCTCGATGACGAGGGCAGGGGCCTCTTCGGGGCACTGGGCGAAGAGTTGCCCCAGGGTGTGCAACCCGTGGCGCAGGCCCGCGGCGGTGGAGGCGCGCAGGGCGAGGCCTTCCTTGTCATGGACAAGCTGATACGCCTCCGACGGGAGGTCGGGTTGCACCGCAAAGCGGAGAAAGGCCGCCCGCCCGCCGGCGACCGCTCGCCAGGGGCGCCGGACAGCCTCCTCGGCGTCGCGCACGAGCCAGCGCAAGGCCCCTTCGGCGGCGGCAAGGGCGGGCGGCAGCGGGCCGAAAGAAAGCTCCTCCGGCCAAGCCTGCGCGGGCCCGGAGAGGGAGAGGTGCGACGGGGAGGGAAAGAGCAGCGGTGTCATGCGGAGCGATGAGGAGACGGACTCGTCGGGGGGCGGAAAAGGGCCCCGAGGCCAAAACTCAGGACCATGCCGATGAGAATGAGCCAGGTCCAGGCAAGGGCGAGGAGGCCGGCTCGCAGGGCGAGAAAGAGCGCGGCCGTGACGGCCAGCGAGACCGCGAGAGCGAGGAGGTTGCCCCGGTCGCTGCCGCGCCGGGTGGTGAGCCCGAGAAGAAAGAGCCCGAGCATCGCCCCGGCGGGAATGGAGGCGACCTGCAGGGCGAGCCAGAGGTGGTCGGTCGACTGGCCAAAGGCGTAGGCAAGGCCGAAAAGCACGAGCGCGCTCCCGAGGACGGCCACGCGGTTGGCGCGGAGAAGGTGGGTGTCGTCGGCCTGGGGCCGGAAGAGTGGCTTATAGAGATCGAGCACCGCGACCGAGCTGAGCGCCCCCATCGCACTGTCGATGCTCGACATGGCGGCGGCAAAGACCCCCGCGGTGAGGAGGCCGCGCAGGAGGTGCGGTGCCCCCTCGCGGATGAACTGGGGAAAGACGTGGTTGGCCGCGACCTCGCCGTCGACCACCGCGCCCGCGAGCCAGCCCGCCTCTGCCGTGTGCAAGGCAAAGAACCCGAGCCCGAGGCAGAGAAACAGTCCGGCCACCGGCACGCCCACGAGACCGCTCGCGATCACACTGACCTTCGCCCCCCGCGGATCGCGGCAGGTGAGCATGCGCTGGGTGAGGTCCTGGTCGGTGCCGAGCGAGGCGGTGGTGGCGAGGAGCCCGTTGAGCGCGGCGAGGAGAAAGAACTGAGGGTTGCCCAGCCAAGTGGCGGCCTGCGCACCGCCCTCCCAGTGGAAGAGCTGCGTCTTGCCGGCGTCGCGCGCGGTGTCCCAGATCACGCCCCAGCCCAGTTCGGCCTGCAACCAGCCGGCCACGGCCACGCCGCTCCCGATAAAGACCGCGGCCTGTACCAGATCGGTCCAGACAATCGCCTTGATCCCGCCCCAGATGGTGTAAAGCACCGCCAGACAGGTGAAGAGAAAGAGCGTGAGCAGAAACGAGAGATCGAAGATGAGACTCATCCCGAGCGCCGCGAGAGAGAGCCGCAGGCCGCTTCCGAGCAGGCGACTGAGGAGAAAGAGGGCGGTCGCGGCGTAGCGCGTGGCGGCCCCGAAGCGCGTGTGCAGGTAGCTGTAGACGGTGAGGTGCCGCCCCCGATAAAAGGCCCCGAGAAAGACCGTCGCGACGACGACGCGCCCGAGGATCGAGCCGATCCCGAACTGCAGGTAGCTCAAGTCCCCCGTGAAGGCCGTGCCCGGGACATTGAGAAAGGTGATCGCACTGATCTCGGTCGCGACGATCGAGCCGAGCACCGCCCACCAAGGGATCTGTCGCCCGCCGACGACAAAATCCTCCGTCGTGCGCTCCTCCCGCCCCTTGCGCCAGGCAATGACGAAAATGAGCAGGAGATAGGTGCCTAAAATCAACCAGTCGCCCGCCGAGAGGATGCCCATCGCTCCGATTCAGAGCCGGCGCGTTCTAACTGGCAATTTCTCAATGACTTATTGCGTGGGCAAAAATAGGCACACCCGCGCGGAAGAGTCGGGCTGGTAGGCCTCCAAGCGGGGACGCGCGTGAACAATACGCGAATTTGAATGATCGGCCCCCGCTTCGAGGAACTGGCACGGCCGATGCAATTGAGCCCTCGTCAGTCCGATTTATCGGTTCAAATTTAGTCATTGGGGTAACTATCGCACATTCCCTTTTTCGGGATAATGCCAATTGGGGCCCGGGCGTTTTGGGGTTTCGCCCGGGCCTTCTTGTGTACGGGTGGACCGCTTCAGGAGGGAACGCTGGCTCGTTTGGCATCGGCGATCTATCCTGGGTTCCGCCTGCGGCTGAACCCCCGAGAAAGTGACGAAGTCGATCGGTGTCGAGCCGGTATGGTTGACCCGAGGCGGCCCAGTGAAGGGAAGGCGGGGACCTTGTGCGGAGGGATGCACGGCCTCCCCTTTCGCAAGGCCGACGAGGACGTCGGCGTTCCCGGACTCAGGCTTGCACGTCGGCGAGTTGGCGCAGGCGGCGGACGGCTTCGAGGCCCATGCGGCCGTTGTGATACGGGCATTTCCAGAAGCTGACTTTGGACTCGCCGGGGAGAGGGTTGCCCGTCCGGTCGGTGCCGCGAAACCATTCGCCGTGCTCCCGATCGACGAGCTTCGCCTCGATAAAGTCCCAGAGGCCGAGCGCGGTGCGCAGGAAGCGCTCTTCGCTGGAAATTTCGTAGGCATCGAGGAAGCCGACGAGGGCCTCGGCCTGGGGCCACCATTCCTTGTGGTCCTTGGTCACGCCATCCCGCGGGTTGCCCTCGTAGAGGAGGGCGCCGTCGTCATCGATCGCGAGGCGCAGGGTCTCGGCCGCGATGTTGACGGTGACCTGGCGGATGCGTTCGTGGATGGCAGGCTCGCCGAGCACGGTGGCGGCCTCGTGGAGAAGCCAGGCGGCCTCGATGTCGTGGCCGTAGGAGACGGTGTCGTTCCAGCGCTGCCAGTCATCGGTGAAAAAGAGCCCGAGATGGCGCCCGGAGTCGTCGAGGATGCGGGTGAGCATGACCTCGAGCAGCTCCGCCTGGGCGGCCTTCACTTCGGCGTCGGGCCAGACGCGAAGCAGCGCGGTGAAGGCCTCCATGAGGTGGAGGTGGGTGTTCTGTGACTTCGGCGCGTTGAGGTCGATCGGACTCAGGCGCATGTCCTCGATGGGCGACCAGTCCCGGGCAAAGGCCTCGCGGTAGCCCCCATGCCGGGGATCGCGCGCCTCCAGTTCGAGGAGGCGGAAAGTGGCCTTGGCCAGTTCGAGGGCCTCGGGGTGGCCCGTGGCACGATGGTAGGTGGCCAGCGCGTAGATCGCAAAGGCCTGCCCGTAGACCTGCTTGCGGGTGTTGAGAGTTTGGCCGGCCGCGTCGACCGACCAGATGAAACCCCCATGCACGCGGTCGGCGTAGAGGCGGACGAGGTCGGCGAAGGCGTAGTCCGCCATTTTTTTGTATTCCTCTTCCGGATACACTGTAAACGCCTCGGCGTAGGTCCAGAGAATGCGCGTGCTGAGGAGGGCGCCGCGCTCGACGTCGGGGGACACCCTCAGGTCGTTGCTCAGCTCACCGTGGAAGGAGCCCTTCTCCCGGTTGACGACGTGCTCGATCCAGAAGGGCAGGAGGTTGCCCCGCAGATCGGCCTCGATGCGGTCGGCGTAGGCGCGGAGGGAGGAGGCGGGCATGGGAATGCTGGATGATGGATGCTGAATGATGAATGGGGTCCCCGAAAGGCAACCACAGGCCGGGCCGCGGGCACAAGGGATCTCCTGGCGATCAAGCGCTGAGAGCGCGTGCCGGGCACCACTTACCCCCCGAGCAGCGTGCGGTTTTGGCGGATGAGGTCGAGGCGCTGGGCGACGACGCCATGGGTCGTGAGGCCGTCTTCGGGGGTGTGGAAGCACCAGTCGAGGAGCTTTTCCACGCTCGTGCGCACGACGTAGCACCAGGTGTCGGAGGCACCGTAGTAGACGAGGACTTCGCCGTCGGGCTTCTGCAGCCAGCCGTTGCAGAAGGTCACGTCCATCACGTCGCCGAGGCCCTCGCTCTTGAAGGGGGCGAGAAAGTAGCCGCCGGGCTGGGCGATGACGTGGGAGGGATCGTCGAGGTCGGCGACAAACATGTAGAGCACGTAGCGCAGGCCGGAGGCGCAGTTGCGCACGCCGTGGGCCATGTGGAGCCAGCCGCGGTCGGTCTTGATGGGGGCCGGGCCGTCGCCGTTCTTGGCTTCCATGATGCCGTGGTAGTGGCGTCCGAGGATGATCTTCTCAGGACCGGTGGTGCCTTCGGTGATGTCCTGGCAGAGGGTCCAGCCGATGCCACCACCGGCGCCGACGTCGATGAAGCCGTCCATCGGCCGGGTGTAGAAGGCGTATTGGCCGTCGACGAACTCGGGGTGGAGGACGACGTTGCGCTGCTGGGAGGCGGGGGTCTTGAGGTTGGGCAGGCGTTCCCAATTGCGAAAGTCCTTCGTGCGGGCGAGGCCGGCCTGGGCGACGGCGCTCGAGAGGTCGCCGGGGCCGGCCTTGGGATCCTTCGACTCGGCGCAGAAGACGCCGTAGATCCAGCCGTCCTCGTGGAAGACGACCCGCATGTCGTAGAGGTTGGTCTCGCCTTCGAGCGGCGGGATCTGGACCGGCTCGTCCCAGAAGCGAAACCCCTCGGTGCCGCTTTCGGACTCGCAGATGGCGAAGAAGCTCTTGCGGTCGTAGCCCTCGGTACGCACCACCATGTGGCACCTGCCCTGCCAGTAAAAGGCGCCGGGATTCGTCGTGGCGTTGATCCCCATGCGCTCCATGAAGAACGGGTTGGTCTTGGGGTTGAAATCGTAACGCCACTCCAGCGGAGTGTGCGCGGCGGTCACGACAGGATGCACGAAACGCTCGAAGACGCCGTTGTCCCAGTCGGTATCGACCGGGTTGGGGCGGCTCAGGAGGGTCTCGTGGGCCGCGCGGACGGCGGCGACACGTTGTTCGAAGAGGGGTTCGCTCATTTTTCTGGGGGGTTCAAGGGCGACCGGAAATTCCGGCGACAGAGAAAGGCTTCTCATGGAGCAAAGCGGACGCTTCGGCTCAACCTGGATTGCACGGGGAGCGCGATTTTTCCGCGGGCTCTCAATTCAAAGACAAGCGCGCACTGGACGCGGCGCGGCTTTGCGTCATCGATAGGGCGATGGACAACTTCACCTTCGCCAATCCCACTCGTCTTCACTTTGGCCGCGGCCAGATCGAACAGATCGCGCGAGAGGTGCCGGCCGACGCCCGCGTGCTTCTCGTCGCCGGCGGTGGCAGCCTGCGCAAAAATGGCGTCTACGATGCGGTCAAGAGCGCCCTCGGCGAGCGGACCCTGGTCGAGTTCTGGGGCGTGGAGGCCAACCCCGACTACGACACGGTAATGAAGGCGGTCGAGATGGGCCGCGCAGAGGAGGTTGATTTCATCCTCGCGGTGGGTGGAGGCTCGGTCCTCGACGGGGCGAAGTTCATTGCCGCCGCCATCCCCTTTGAAGGCGATCCCTGGCGCATCCTCGAGACAACCGGTTCGGTGGTGGAACGCGCCGTCCCGCTCGCCGCCGTCCTGACCCTGCCGGCGACTGGCTCGGAAATGAACGGGACCTCGGTCATCTCGCGCCGCGCGATCGGAGAGAAGCTGCATTTCATCAGCCCGCACGTCTATCCGGTCTTTTCCATCCTCGATCCCGAGACCACCTTTTCGCTGCCCGCGCGCCAGGTGGCCAACGGGATCACCGATGCCTTTGTCCACATCATCGAGCAGTATCTGACTTATCCGGTCCACGGCGCGGTGCAGGACCAGTGGTCCGAATCGCTCCTGCGGGTGCTCATCGAGGTGGGCCCGCAGACCCTCGAGCGCCCGACCGACTACGACCTGCGGGCAAATCTCTGTTGGGCCGCCACCTGCGCGCTCAACGGCATTATCGGCGTCGGCGTGCCGCAGGACTGGGCGACCCATGCCATCGGCCACGAACTCACCGCCCTCTACGGCATCGACCACGCGCAGACCCTTGCCATCATCCTGCCTCCGTTGCTCGAGGCGCAACGCGGGACGAAGGGGGCCAAGCTGCTGCAATACGCCGAGCGCGTCTGGGGCCTCACGGAGGGGAGTGACGCGGAGCGGATCGACGCGGCCATCGCCAAGACCCGCGCCTTCTTCGAGTCCCTCGGCATCGCGACTTACCTTCGCGAGCACACCGACGCGACCGATACCGCGGCCGTCGTGCGCGAGCGCTTCGCGCGCCGCGGGGCACCCGCTTTTGGCGAGCACGGCGACCTCACCCTCGAACGCATCGAGGCAATCCTCCAGGCGGCGGCCTGAGGAGGCGGACCGCCGGTCGAGGCCTCCGCTTCAGGCGCGGATGACGCCGCTCTGGACAAAGGGGACCTTGCGGATGCGCTGGCCGGTGGCGGCGAAGATGGCGTTGGCCACGGCGGCCGGGGCGGGGGGCAGGGATGGCTCGCCGAGGCCGGTGGGATGCAGGTCGGACTCGATGAATCGGGTCTCGATCGCCGGTGCCTCGCGCAGGCGGATGAGACGGTAGCGGTCGAAGTTCTTCGCCGTGGCGGCGCTGTCCTGGATCGGCAGGTCGCCAAACCAGCAGCTGCCGATGCCGTCGATGATGCCGCCTTCGATCTGGGTGAGGGCCCCGGAGCGGTTGACGACGATGCCGCAGTCGACCGCGCAGAAGACCTTGTGCACCTTGAGACGGCCGTCGTTGACCGAGACATGGGCGACCTGCGCGACGTAAGAGCGGTGGGAGTAGCGGGCGGCGATGCCGGCGTGGATGCCTTCGCCCGGCGAGGTGCCCCAGGCCGCCATCTCGGCGGCGGTCTCGAGGACGCGGCGATAGCGGGCCGGGTCGAAGCTCAGTTCGCCGACCGGTTCCTTCGCCGCGATCTCGAGGAGCTCGAGTTGGAAGGCGAGCGGATCCTTGCCCAGGGTGTGCGCGATCTCGTCGAGAAAGGTCTGGTCGAGGAAGCCGCAGATGTTGTTGTTCGGCGCGCGCCACCAGAGGGTGGTGACCTTGCCCGGGACGGCGCGGCTATCGATCTGGAAGTTCGGCACACAGGCGGCGGGAAAGTTGCCCACCGCGACGGGCGACTCGTTTCCGATGCCGGCGAGGGCGAGGTGCCAGGTGGAGAGCTTGCCCTCTTCGTCGAGCCCGGCGCGGAAGCGGTAGAGCCCGGCGGGCCGATAGAAACCCGCCGTCATGCAGTCTTCCCGCGTCCAGACGACATTCACCGGGAGGCCGGCGGCCTGGGAGACGGCGGCGGCCTCGATGACCGAGTCGGTGTGCAGGCGTCGGCCGAAGCCTCCGCCCTGGCGCGTCATCGTGACGGTGATCTTCGACTCGGGCAGGCCGGTCAGCTTGGCCACCTCGGTGCGGGCTTGCGCCGGGACCTGGGTGGGCCCGTGCAGCTCGACGCGGTCCTCCCGCACATCGGCGTAGAAATTGAGCGGCTCGAGCATGGCGTGGGGGAGGAAGGGCACCTCATAGGTCGCCTCGATGACCTGCGCGGCAGCCTGCAGTCCGGCCTCCACATCGCCGTCGGCGCGGCGGACCTGTTCGGGCGGCCCCTCGAGCAGCTTGGCGGCATCGGCGAACTGCTGGCGCGTGCTCTCGCGCGGATCGGGCATTTCCCATTCGAGCTGAAGGGCGTCGCGCGCCTTGAAGGCTTCCCAGGTGCCGCCGGCGATGACCGCCACGCTGTTCTCCAGGCGCACGACCTTTTCCACCTTGGGCATGTCCTCGGCGGCCGAGCTGTCGACCGACTTGAGCTTCGCCCCAAAGGCCGGGGGGCGCGCCACGGCGGCGTAGCGCATGCCCTCGCGGCGGGTGTCGATGCCGTAGAGCGGCTGACCGGTGAGGATTGCGCGGTTGTCGACGTTCTTGATCGAGGAGCCGAGGAGGCGAAAGTCCTTGGGGTCCTTGAGGGGAGGCGAATCGGGCACCTCGAGGGTGGCGGCGGTGGCGGTGAGCGCGCCGTAAGCCAGCTCGTTGCCTGTCTTGGGGTGATGGACGAAGCCGTCGCCGCGCGTCTCGACATCGGCGAGCGGCACGTCCCATTCCTGGGCGGCGGCGGCACGCAGGAGGTAGCGACCGGAGGCGCCGGCCTTGCGCAGGGCATCCCAGCCGAGGGTGATGGAGAGGCTTCCGCCGGCGAACTGGTTCGCATACGCCTCGGTGTCGAGCGGGGCCTGCTCGACCGACACCTGCTCCCAGGGCACGTCGAGTTCCTCCGCCACGACCATCGGCATGGCGGTCTTCACCCCCTGACCGATCTCGGGGTTGGGGGAAAGCAGGGTCACGCGGCCGTCCGGCGCGACGCGCAGGTAGGCATTGGCCGCCTGGTTCTCGGGCGGGTTGCCCGGATCGGCCGCCGTCGCCCGGGCGGGGCGCACAAGGTGTATGCCGAGGAGGAGGCCGCCGCCGGCGGCGGCCGAAGCCTTGATGAAACTGCGGCGGGAGACGGGGGGAAGGGCGGAAATCGACATGGTGGGCCTCCTAGGCGTTGGACTTGGCGGCGGCGGATTTCACCGCTTCACGGATGCGTATGTAGGTGGCGCAGCGGCAGAGGTTGCCGTTCAGGGCATTGTCGATCTCGGCGTCGGTGGGCGAGGGGTTGGTGCGCAGGAGGGCGACGGCGGTCATCACCTGGCCGGCCTGGCAATAGCCGCATTGCGGCACGTCGAGCTCGACCCAGGCCTGCTGGACGGGATGCAGCCGCGCGCCCTCGGCCAGGCTTTCGATGGTGCGGATGTCCGCCCCCGCGACCCCGGCGAGCGAGATCGCGAGCGCCGCCATCCCACCGCCGCAAAGCAG
>JBKHAU010000014.1:0-12888 GCA_046542725.1 Opitutales bacterium | reverse complement strand
GGCAAGCTGACCATCGAAGCGGTCCCCTTCAATCTTCCCGAGATGGTCGAGAGCACGCTCGAGTTGCTCTCCTCCCAGGCCGCGCAAAAGGGCCTCGAGCTCATTCCCGACCTGCGCCCAAGTCTGCCCGCCGGATTCGTCGGAGACCCTTCCCGGCTGCGCCAGGTGCTGATGAATCTGCTCGGCAACGCGGTGAAATTCACCGCCGCCGGCGAGGTCGTGGCGAAGGTCCGCGTGGAGGGGGAGGACGAACGCTCTTGCACCCTTCATTTCGCCATTTCCGACACCGGGATCGGGCTGTCCGAAGAGGCCATTGGGCAGCTCTTCCAGCCTTTCAACCAAGCGGATGCCTCGACCACGCGCCGCTTCGGGGGAACGGGCCTGGGCCTTGCCATCTCACGGCAGATCATCGAACTGATGGGGGGCGAGATCGGAGTCGAGAGCGAGCCCGGGGTCGGTTCGACCTTCTGGTTTCGCCTCACCCTGCCGAAGAGTGCGGACCAGAGTCTCTCCTCCCGCCTCGAAGTCATCCCGGCGCTGCGCGGCGCGCGCTCCATCGTGATCGACGACAACGCCACCAATCGCAAAGTCACGACCCGCTACTTCAAGGCCTGGGGGCTCGAGATGGACGAGGCCGCGACGGCGCGCGAGGGCATCCGCCAAGTGCGTGAAGCGGCCGCGGGCGAGGCGCCCTATGAGTTCGTCATCCTGGACTTCCAGATGCCGGAGCTGAATGGCTTCGACGTCGCCGCTGAGCTGAGCCGGGTGGAGGGGGCGAGTCGACGCCATGTCATTCTCCTCTCCTCGGTCGATCACCGCGTGGGCCCGACCGAACTCGGGGCGCGCCACCTCAAGGCAGCCCTGACCAAGCCCGTGCGTCGCGACGGCCTGCGCTCCGTCCTCCTGCAGCTGCGCGAGCGCGGCAGTCTGAATCCGGCCTCAACCTCCGGGACGCTCAACGGAGTGGCCCCATCTGCGCTCGACGCGGTGCCTGACGGGGTCCGACAGCGGGTCCTCGTGGCGGAGGACAATGCCGTCAACCAGCGCGTCGCCCGCCTCCAGCTCGAGCGCTTGGGCTTCTCCGTCCGGGTCGTGAGCAACGGCCTCGAGGCCATCGACGCGATCGAAGAGGAGGACTTCTGCGCCGTTTTCATGGACTGCCAGATGCCCGAGCTCGACGGCTACGAGGCCACCCGCCGCATCCGCGCCTCCGGTCGCTTCGACGACTTGCGCATCATCGCGATGACGGCCCACGCGATGGAGGGTGATCGGGAGCGCTGTCTCGAGGCTGGGATGGATGACTACGTGCCCAAGCCTGTCCGGCCCGGCGCCCTCCGCGAAGCACTCGGTGACCTCGATCCCGTCGTGGCAGGATGACCTTTCCGCCGCGAGTATGACCGCGGTCGCGGAGGACCCGAGCCGGTGGACCGGTGCGAGGCCGCGGCGGTCGCTCAGTGCGACGGCAGGAGCCCGGTCGCCGCGACCTGGCGGGTGAGGGCCTTCCACTCCTCCCAATCCTCTTGAAGGTGCGCGCGCAGCTCCTGGACCTCGCCTTGGAGGCGGTGGAACTCCTCTTCGATCTGGTGCTGACGCTCGGTCGTGGCGCGGCGCATTTCGAGCAGGCGGCGGTTGAGGTCGCTGGCGGTGGCATCGAAGGATCGAGCGAGGTTCTCCGCCCGTTCCCGCAGGGCGGCAAACTGGGGACCGCTGGGAGGCACAACGCTGAGGAAGAGTTCCTTGTCCTTTTTCACGAGTTGTTGGCGTACCCGCAGATCACTCACGGAGCGGAGCTTGTGCGCGAGGCCCAGCTTCGAGGCAGTCCAGATGAGCCACTTCGTGACGTCGTAATGGTACCAGCGGATGCCGTTGCGATAGTCGGCGGCAAAGGCATGATGATAGTTGTGGTAACCTTCCCCGAAGGTGAGCACGGCGAGGACCGCGTTGTCGACCGCGGAGAGTTCCCGCACATAAGTCCGCGCGCCCCAGGTGTGAGCCAGGGAGTTGATGAACCACGTGCAGTGGTGGATGGCAAAGATGCGCAGCAGGACCGGCCCGTAAAACGCCGCGAGGGGATGCACAAAGAGGCAGCTGAGCGCGAAAACGAGCCCGTTCGAGACGAGCGTGAGGGCGAGCATGTGATTGTCCTGAAAGACCACCCGGGGATTCTTCAGGAGGTCGCGCACGATGGTGGGATCGAACTTCCGCTCGTGGGTGAAAAGCCAGCCCATGTGCGCATACCAGAAGCCCTTCTCGATCGAATAGGGGTCGTCGTCGGTATCGACGTATTTGTGATGCCGGCGATGATCGTGGCTCCACTTCAGGGCCGATTCCTGAAAGGCGAGGGTGCTGAAGAAGAGCACGACACGCTCGAGCCAGGGGTGGGCCTCGTAGGCCTTGTGGGAAAACAATCGGTGGTAGCCCATCGTGATCGAGACCCCACCGAGAAAATACGTGAAGAGCGTCAGTCCAAGCGCAGTCCACGAGAAGTGCGTGATGAACAGAGGCAGCAAGGCAATGAGCAGGACGTGGTAGCCGGCGATGAAGAGAAAAGGGGTCCAGTTGCGAATCTTGGGCATCAGGAAAGGGCGGTTTGGGCGGGTCCGCGCGAGGCGGTTTGAAGAGGGAACGGGAAAAGTTTGTCGAAACTGAAGCCCGACGCCAGCGGCGCGGCAAAAAATTGCCTACCAACGACGGCCGGGAGGGCGCCCCCCGGAGGGCGCATCCTGACGACGCAGGTCGGCTTCGAAGCTGGCCAGCTCGCCCGGAAGGGGAGCCTCCCAGGCAGACCATTCGCCAGTGACGGGGTGGTCGAAGGCGAGGCGCACGGCGTGCAGCGCCTGACGCCGGGTGTGCTTGCCCCGTCGCTGTTCGCCACCCTGCGCGGGATGATAGCGCCGGTCGCCGATGAGGGGCGTGCCGCTGGCCGCGGCCTGGAGGCGGATCTGGTGCTTCAGCCCGGTCTCGAGGCGCAGGCGCAGCTTGGAGACGACCCGTTCCGGCTGTCCTTCGCCGGCGCCGTGGCGGTAGGTGGCGAGCAATTCGTAGGCGGTGACGGCTTCGGTCGCGCCGGGCGTGCCGGGGCGCACGAGGTGCTGATGGTAGCCCTCTTCGTCGAGCTTGAGGGCGTGCCGCCAAGTGCCCTCGGGCGACGCGGGCGCACCTTCGACAAAGGCGAGATAGGTCCGCTCGAGACGATGGGAGCGCACTGCCTCCACAAGCACCGCGCGTGCCTCCGGGGTGAGGGCGAAGCAGAGCAGCCCGCTGGTGTATTCATCGAGCCGGTGGACCGGGAGAGCGCGCTGCGAGGAGCCCGTGCGCTCGAGGTGACGCTGGAGAAAGTCGAGCGCACTCGGGTCATCCCTGCCCGGGACCGGGACCGAGAGAATGCCCGCGCGCTTGTTGATCACCGCCACGGCCTTGTCGAGGTAGACGAGGCGGGCCCCCTGGTGGAGGCGCAGGTCGCTCTCCACCTTGCCCGTCGATGCCTCCACGCCGACCACCTCGAGTCGCTCGCCAGGGGCCTCCACTGGGAGATGAAACTGGCGCACGGTCTCGCCATCCAGCCGTACCCGACCCGCTGCAAACCAACCTTTCAGCCGCTTGCGCGGGCTGTCCGGATAGCGCTCGGCGAGCCAGTCGAGGAGGGGGCGAGAGGGCGGGTCGGGGGGCATGGGAGGAAGCAGTGGGCGCGAGGACAACCACTGATGGACACAGATGAACACTGATAAGAGCGACCGAGGCGACGGAGGATGGATCAGTGTGCATCCGTGTCGATCAGTGGTTCAATGCATTGCGATAACTCTGTAGCGCGCGCGCCAGGACTTTGGGAAAAAAACCACGGATCGCACGGATCGACACGGATGCGGCCGCGAGGCGCAAGCACCCATCCGCGCAAATCCGTGAGATCCGTGGTCGAAAGGAGAGGAATTGAGCCGGCCTACGCCTGCTCGGCCTCCTTCGCGGCGAGGCGTTCCATCATCTGATAGACGCGGTTGATCATCTCGCGGGGATCCTCGATGAAGCCGGCGGCAACCATCGCGTTGTCGTAGATCTGCTCGGCGAAGCCTTTGGCCAGCTCGGCGTCCTTCGTCGTGAGGGTCGAGAGGTGGCGGATGAGGGGGTGGCGCGGGTTGATCTCGAGGCGCACGGCCTGGGCGGCGGGCACGTCCTGCTGCATCGCCTTCATCAGGCGGCGCATCGAGGGCGTCATCATCTTGTCGCTGTTGAGGGCGGCGGCGGGGCTGCCGACGAGGCGCTTGGAGGCGGCGACTTCGGTCACCTTGTTGCCGAGGGTCTCCTCGAGCCAGCTCGTGAGCTTGTCCATGGCCTCGGTGGGAAGGGCCTCGCCTTCGCCCGTGGTCTCCTCGAGGTCGAGCTCGGCGCTGTCCGCCGCGACCAGTTTCTTGCCCTCGAATTCGTGAAGGTGGTTCATCACAAACTCGTCGATCGGCTCGTAGAGGAAGAGCACCTCGCGGTTGTTTGAGCGGAAGGTCTCGAGGTAGGGGCCGCTCTCCATCGCGCTGCGCGAGGGGGCGAAGAGATAGTAGATTTCCTTCTGCTCTTCGGGCATGCGTGAGACGTAGTCGGCGAGGCTCGTCGTCTTGCCCTTGTCGGTGAGGGAGGACTCGTAGCGCAGGAGCTTGGCGAGGCGCTCCTTCTGGCCCGGGTCGGAGGTCACGCCCTCCTTGATGAAGTTGCCGAAGGTTTTGTAGAACTCGTCGTACTTCTCCGGATCCTTCTTCGCTTCGTCGATGAGGTGCTTGGTGAAGCGGCCGGTGATGACGTTGCCGATCTTCTTCACCAGGGCGCTGTCCTGCATCGACTCGCGCGAGATGTTGAGCGGGAGGTCGGCGCTGTCGATCACGCCCTTGGCAAAGCGCATCCACTCGGGGAGGAGGCCCTCGGGCTTGGGATCGATGAGGACCTTTTTGCAGTAGAGGGCGACGGCCGGGTCCATGCGGCCGAAGCCGAAGCGCTCGAAGTTCTCCTTCGGGGCGAAGAGGAGGGCGTTGATCGTGATGGGAGCGTCGGCGCTGAAGTGCAGGGTATAGGTCGGCTCGTCGAAGGCGTTGGCCTGGAATTTGTAGAACTCGGTGTATTCCTCGGGCTTGATCTCGCCCTTGCTTCGCAGCCAGAGGGCCTCGACGGTCTCGAGCTTCTTCCCGTTCACGTTGATGGGGAAGGAGACGAAAGCGCTGTAGCGCTTGAGGATCTCCTCCACGCGGCTGGCGGAGGCGAACTCCTTCTGGTCCTCCTTCAGCTTGACGACGATCTTGGCGCCGCGGCGCTGCGTGTCGGGCGTTTCCTCAATGGTGTATTCACCGTGCCCATCGCTCGTCCAGACAAGGCTCTCGCCGCTGTCCTTCCACGAGCGGGTGTAGACCTTGACCGAGTCGGCGACCATGAAGGCGCTGTAGAAGCCAACCCCAAACTGCCCGATGAGGGTGGCGGCGTCGGAGCCGCCCTTGCCTGCTTCCTGCAGGGCGGCGGCAAAGGCCTTGGACCCGCTGTGCGCGATCGTCCCGATGTTCTCGTTCAGCTCCTCGCGGGTGAAGCCGATGCCGTAGTCCTGGATCGTGATCGTGCCGGCAGTGTCGTCCGTCGTGATGTTGATCTCGAGCGGCAGGTTGTCGTCGTGGACCTGTTCGGTCAGAGCGATGTGGCGCAGCTTCTCGAGTGAGTCGGACGCGTTCGAGACGAGCTCGCGGATAAAGATCTCCTTATCGGTGTAGAGGGAGTTGATGACGATATCCAGCAGCTGGCGCGTCTCGGCCTGGAAAGTGTGCTTTTCCGGTGTGGAGGTGCTCATAGTGTATGGGAGAAATGCATCGCCCGAGGGCGCGCAAGTCCGTTTTTGAGGGCAACCCGGTAATGATCGATGCCGCTGGGGAAGAACCTGCGCCGTCCGTGCGACGTTATTCGCCGGTGATGCATCGCGTTCCGCGGCAGGGGAAAAGATCGGCGATAGTGGGGTCCTATCAGAAACAGAACCAATATCAGACAGATTATGAAAAAGATTCTTCTCCTCGCGTCGCTCCTCCCTTTCGCCCTTTCCGCCGGCACCTACGGCGACAAAGCCAAGGACACGTCCTCGGATGAAAACAAGGAAGACATCGTGGCCGTGGCCGCGGGCAATGACGCCTTCAGCACTCTCGTCGCCGCGGTGAAGGCCGCCGATCTCGTCGAGACCCTCCAGGGTGACGGTCCGTTCACGGTCTTCGCCCCCACCGACGAGGCGTTTGCGGCCCTCCCCGAAGGCACCCTTGAGATGCTCTTGAAGCCTGAAAACAAGGACCAGCTGATCGAGATCCTGACCTACCATGTCGTGCCGGCCAAAGTCATGGCAGCTGATGTCGCCGCGGGCTCCGCTCCGACCGTGAATGGTACCGATCTTCAGATCGCGATCAAAGACGGCAATGTAATGGTCAACGATGCGACGGTCGTGATGACCGATGTGATGGCGTCGAATGGTGTCATCCACGTGGTTGATTCCGTCATCCTTCCGCCCGCCGACGACAAGGTGGCAGCGGCTTACTGAAGCCAACGTCTGAACGGAGCTTCGGAAAAATTTTCTCCTGAGCGCAACCGAGGGGGGAGCTACGGCTCCCTCCTTTTTTACGTACGCTCCCCATTCGTGAACCCACCCTCCGGAGCAGGTTGTGCCTCGATGACGGCTGCAGTGGGACGATGCTTGCCGACGCGAAAAGGCCGAGGAAGGGCTTTTCCTTGCGAAAAAGCATCCCTGCCCTGTCGGCTGGCGGACAGGAAGAACGCATGATGAGGTGAGGCGGCGCAAAATGCCGTCCATCGCTACACCTCGTTCACCCTCTTCGTTTCTTCCTCCAATGTGTTCAGAATGTCTCCACCCCCTTCGCTCGCCGTTTTCTCGCCCGGCCGCCCTGCTCGTCCTCTCTCTCGCCGTTTCTTCAATCTCCGCGCAAACCGTCAGCTGGACCGGGGCCGGCAGTGACAATGCCTGGGACAACCCGGCGAACTGGGATAACGGCGTGCCGGATGCCAACACCGCATCGGTTTTCCTGGGCGCCGGCAATGACGTCTCCATCCCTCAGGGGGTGCAGGCCGTTTTCGGCGCGAGCTCCGGCGACGGCTCGCTCTTTGGCCCCGAATGGGGAGGGACCCTCGATATCCACGGCTCGCTCGAATACCGCTGGTACATGCATCCCGTGGGCGCCGCCGACAATCGGGCGACGATCAACCTCCATGGCTCGATCTCGGGTGAGGGCATTGGCCTCGGCCAGAATTGGTTCTTCAACGATGGCCCCTACGTCACGATGAATCTCTTCGAGTCGTCCTCGGTGAACATCAACTACATGTTCTGGGGCGGCGAACTGAACCTCCACGGAGGGACTTTTTCAACCGGCGGGATGAACCTCGACAATCCCGGGCTGGTTTCCGACGCCACCCGGCGCATGGACATCACCGAGGGCACGCTCATCCTCCGCGACGCCGATGGTGTCGACTGGGCGACGGCGGTCTCCGACTGGATCAACCGCGGCATCCTCGTCGCCTACGACGGTGCCGGCTGGATCGAGATCGATACCACCTCGGTCGTGGGGCAGACGATCGTCACCGCCGCCATTCCGGAGCCTTCCGCCGTCGCGCTGCCGGTTCTCGGGGCGGTCGCTCTCGCCAGCCTGCTTCGCCGCAGGCGATGACGACCCTGAGCCGGGGAGACGGCGAGAGCCGAAAGTCCCGACCGCGCAGCTACTCCGATTTCCGCAGTTGTCGGGAGTGATTTCCCATGGCGAGTGCGCCCGGGAGCGCCGACGTCCCCGTCGGCCTTCGAGACGCCGGATGCCGCGCAGCGGTTCGCGCAAGAATCCGTCCTCGCATCCCTTTCCGTTGAAGCGATAGGAAATGGTGCGCCGAACCATGCCCTGGGCGCGTCCCTGGTCAGCTGGCGAAGAGCCGGTCATACGCAGGTCGTCTGTTTCAGCGATCCACTTCCGGTATGGGCGGGAAACGCCGAGAGCTGAAAGTCGCGGCCGCATTGCTAAAGCAGTGCGGCGACGTGGCCCGGTATAGCCCGGGGGCCTCTCTGCGCGCGCCGGGCCCGGTGCGGGCTGTTTGTCGGCTCAACGGAGCCTTCCTATCCACAAAAGAGCCCGGCGCTGCCGGCCTCGAAAAAGGCCAGGCGCACGGCGATGATGATGGCCGCGGCGAGGGCCACGCCGCGCTGGATGCGGTCGATCAGCTGCGGGGGGACGCGCCGCTGCCAGAAGTGAAACTGCTGCTGCGCAAGCCAGAGGAGTGGCAGCGTGCCGAGGCCGAAGGCGAGGAGAAACTCCGCTCCCCGCACCGGCGACTGCGAGACGAGGGCGAGCCCGAAGACAAGATAGAGCGGCCCGCAGGGCAGAAAGGGCGTGAAGAGTCCGGCGGCGACGCCCGCGACCGGGCGCGGGAGCTTGAAGAAACGCTTTGTCATCCTCCCCCAGAGTCCGCCGATCGCGCTCGAATTGGGCAGAAGGCGGTCGAGCCGGAGGGCCAGAAGCAGAAAAAAGAAGACGAGCAGCCAGGGCAGGTAGTGCGCGAGGGAACTCTGGTAGAGCTGCGTCCAGTCGAGCACGAGCATTCCCAGTCCGCCGGCGAGAGCTCCGCCCAGGGTAATGGCGAGCAGTCGCGTCCCCTGGTAGAGCGCGGTGACGGTGAGGAAACTGGTCCTCTCGCCCGGGCGGGGGGCGAGGAGCAGGGCGATCGGGCCGCACATCGCCGCACAGTGCAGGCTTGTGACAAGCCCGGCGATGAAGGCGGTGAGCGCACCGTCGACGGCGAGGAGGGCGTCCGTCATGCGTTGTCCGTGCGGGCGGCACGCTGGTGGCGCACGGCGGCTGCGCGCCACAGTCCCACGAGGAGCCCGAGGAGGACAATGGCGAGCCAGGTGGCGGGGATGGCGGCGGCCTCGGGCGTGACCGGCGGGTCGTCCGGCTCCCGCGGCTGGGCCAGCATGTAGACGCCAAAGTAGGCCGGCGGAAGGACGAGGAGGAGTCCTCCGAGCCAGACACAGAGTCGGCCCAGTTGCCGCGCCGAAACCTCGAAGACAAAGGCGCCGAAGAAGAACGCGCCCATTCCGCAGATGAGCCCGGTGAGGAAAAAGACGGGAAGGAGGGGAGGAATCATCATCACAGGCTCAGGGGGCGGCCTCGTCGACCGAGGGGTCCTCCACTTCGACCGCCTCGGTCGGGTGATGAGTGGCGATCCAGATCAGTGTGCTCCAGGCGGCGATGAGAAAGAGAAAGGCGCCGGTGACCCAAAACCAGAGGGGATGGATGCGCGGTTTCCGGCGGGGAGAGGGGGAAGAATCGTCGGACATGATGAGTGGACCCGGCAAAGGGTGGGATGGCGCCGTCAGGAAGCAACCCCGCGAAGTGTTCCGTTTCAATCTCTCGAGCCGCGCAGCAACTCGGGATCGGGCCCGAGAAACTCCACCCTCTCCTGAAGCAGAAGCAGACCTGGATCCACCGCCGCCTCGAGGGTGAGGGAAAAGCTGCCCGTATAGTCCTCCCGCGCCACCTGCACGACGAAGGTGGCGAGCGTTTCACCGAGCGGAGCCAGCTCGATCGCTTGGGCGAAGCCCGCGGTCTGCAGGGGAGGGGCATCGGCCGGGGCGTTCGCGCGCAGGTCGCTCCTGACCGCTTCTTCGGAGCGGTTGATGAGGCGGATCTGGAACTGGTTGCGCACCGTCGTCTCCGTTACGTAGTAGGCCGAACCAGGCATGCGCGTGGGCGTGAAGAAAACCGAGTCGACGCTGCGGAAGGCGGTCGTCGCGACGCCTGCGCCGATGAGGAGGAGCACGGTGTAGAGCACCGTGCGCACGCGCACGAGACGGGTCTGGCGCCCTTCCAGTTCCTCTTCCGAGGCATAGCGGATAAGGCCGCGCGGGCGGTCGAGCTTGTCCATCACCGCGTCACAGGCGTCGATGCAGGCGGTGCAGGCGACACATTCGAGTTGCAGCCCCTGGCGGATGTCGATGCCCGTGGGGCACACCTGCACGCAGCGGTGACAGTCGATGCAGTCCCCCGCAGTCGGGTCGCGTGGTTTTCCCCGGGGTTCGCCGCGCTGGTAGTCGTAGGCGACGTTCTTCGTGTGGTTGTCGATGAGCGCGCTCTGGAAGCGGCCGTAGGGGCAGATGATGAGACAGAGCTGCTCCCGGAACCAGGCGAAGTTCCCATACAGCAGGGTGGTGAAGATGAAGACGAAGAGGAAGCTTGTCCAATGCTCCAGTGGCGCCTGCGTCATGCGCTCCCAGAGGCCCGGGAGGGACACGAAATAGGCCAGGAAAATATGCGCGATGAGGAAGGCGAGGAGGAAGAAGGTCGCGTGCTTGAAGACCCGTCGGGCGATCTTCGCGGGCGTCCAGGGGGCGGCGTCGAGGCGGCGGCGGGCCGTCGCGTCGCCGTCGATCCAGCGCTCCACGCGGCGAAAGACATGCTCCAGATAGACCGTCTGCGGGCAGGTCCAGCCACACCAGACCCGGCCCCAGAGCGCTGTCACGAAGAAGAGTGTGAAGGCCGTCCCCGAGAGGACAAAAAAGAAGAGCCAGGTGTCCTGGAAGGCGAAGGTCAGCCCGAAGACGTGGAAGCGCTGTCCCACCACGTCGAGAAAGAGCGCCGGGTGTCCGCCGATCTGAATCCAGGGCAGGGCGATGAAGACGATAATGAGGATATAGGCCACCATCCGCCGCCAGCGGAGAAAGCGTCCTCGCACGTCGGCCGGGTGGATCATGAAGCGCGAGCCGTCATCGTTGATCGAGGTGACGCTGTCGCGGTTGGGAGCCTTGGAGGCGGTCCGGGCCATGGCACAATGCGGGGTCGAGGGTGGAGCGCTTCGGCAAAGAGGGAGCCTTCAGGGCATCTTCGCCTTTCCGGAATCAAAGTTAAGCAAAAACTGAAATAAGGGTGTCGGCCATGCTTCCCCTGACCTCCCCAGGGCCAGCGCACGGCGCGAAGGATTGAAAAAGAGCGGGGTCTCCGGCTTCCCTGGGGCGAGCCGGGCACGCCTGTCGTCTGCTACAGGCTGGGCTCGACGGGCTCGTTGAGGGTGGGAGCGGAGGCCATCTCCGCCTCCTCGTGGTAGCTGAGAATATAGGCCACGACCTGTTGGACCTTCTGTGCCCCGAGTTGGCGTTCCCAGGCCTGCATGCCCGCGCTCGTATCCGGCGAGCCGTCCTTCACGACGGCGAAGATGCTCATCGGGCGGTTGCCCCATTTCCACTCCTGGTCGGCGAGGTTGAGCCCGATCCCGCCCTCGAGGTTGGGGCCGTGGCAGGTCACACAGGTGCCCTCGTTGTTATAGACGGTCTTGCCGGCGGAGACGAAGGCGGGGTTGCGCGACATCTGCCAGAGCGTCTCGTCGCTCACCTCTCCGATGGAGGCGAGACGTTCCGCCTCCATCGCCTCGATTTGGGTCTGCACGCGGGTGCCATCGGCCACGAGAAGGGAGGAATCGTAGAAGAGGAACCAGTAGAAGAAGGTGAAGATGATCGCTCCGTAGAACGTCCAGAGCCACCAGTTGGGGAGTTTGTGGTCAAACTCCTGGATACCGTCGTAGGTGTGGGGCCGGACGTTCGGGTCGTCGGGCAGGAGCTTGGAGGATTGCGGTTCGTCGCTCATGGGGAGGGAGGAGGGAAAAGACTCAGCGCTCGCGGTCCTCGTTGTCGTCGGACTCGAGCGGAAGGTTGGCAAGGTGGTCGCGCTCGCGCTGCTTCATGCGCAGGGCGCGCCAGGTGAAATAGACAAATGCTCCGAAGGTGATGAAGAAAACCACGATGAGGAGCAGGTCCCAGCTTCCGAATTCGACGCGTCTGATCATGGGAAAGAGGTCGGTGGATGGTTATTCGGCGAGACCGGCCTGCTCGACACGGGCGAGAGCCTCTTCGATGTCCTCGGACTGCCCGATCTTCTGCAGGTAGGCGATGAGCGCGATGACCTTGCTCTGTGGGTCGGCTGAAATGAAGTTCGGCTCGGCCGCGAGGTCGGCCACGATCTCGCCCGCCTGCGTTTCCATCTGGGCGAAGACCTCCTCCTCCGTCATTGCCGGGTAGGGCACGCCGAGAACGCGCTGGACGGCGATCCGGCGGGGGACCGAGGCCCAGTCGGCGGGCTGGGTAAAGAGCCAGGGGTAGACGGGCATGAGCGACCCCGGGGAGACCGACTCCGGGTCCATGAAGTGGCGGTAGTGCCAGACGTTGTTGCGCAGGCCGATGCGCATGTAGGTCGCGCCTTCGTCGATCGGGCCCCCTTCGCGGGAGAGGTCCGGTCCGGTCCGCTTCGAGCCCCACTGGAAGGGGTGGTCGTAGATCGACTCGCCGATGCGGCTGTAGTCGTTGGGCACGCCGGGGCGGCCATAGCGCACGATGTCGGGCACGATCGTGCGGATCTGCTGGCTATGGCAGTTGTAGCAGCCCTCCGCGACGTAGATGTCGCGCCCCTCGAGTTCGAGCGGGGTGTAGGGGATCTGCACGCGGTCCTCGAGGTTCTCCGCCTTCTGGACGAAGAGGGTGGGCACGATCTGCACCGCTCCGCCGACCGCGACGGCGATGAGGGTGAGCGCCGAAAAGGGCGCCCAGTTCCCCAGCAGCTTCTCATACCACTCCGCGAAGTGCGCCCCGGCGTGCTGGAAATGCACGATCGCGATGAGCGCCGTGGCGAAGCAGAGGATGAGCCCGAAAAGGCTGAAAATCCCGCCCCCCAGCATCCAGAAGCAGAAGCCCACGGTGAGGGCGGCGGAGTAGAGGAAGGGCGCGTTGAAGAGCGTGCCGAAGACGCCCATGGTGCCCTCGGCGGCGCGCGTCTCTTCCTTGTCCCGGGCGTAGACCTCGACCGTGCCGTTGACCGGCTCGGTCCCCTTCACGGTCTTGTAGATGTTGAT
>JBKHAU010000013.1:0-13244 GCA_046542725.1 Opitutales bacterium | reverse complement strand
GAAGGGCAGGGGCCACGAGCCCTGGCCAAAGCGGACGTCATGCGTGAGGGGGATGCCGGCGGCGCGCAGGAGGTCGCCCACCATCATGTCCTCCACGCTCGTGGGGCCGAGCCAGGAGGCCGAGCGCGGGTCCTTGAGGCGGGTCTGGCCCTTCCACCAGCGCTCGCCTTCGCCCCGTGCCCAGTCGAAGGCAGCGAGAGCGCCGAGGGCGGGCGGGCGCAGGGCGTAGGCCCCGCCTTGCGCGTAGGGCGCACCGAGGACGAATTCGACCTGCGCGCAGTGGCCGCGGTAGTCCGTCCCCGGCGCCTCGTCGAGCAGGCCGGGCAGCCGATCGGAGCGGACAAAGGTGTCGTCGTCGACTTTGAGGAGGAGACGCGGCTTGGGCTCGTCGCGGAAGAGGCGGAAGAAGGCGTGCATGCGCTCGGCGAGGTCCTCATAGGTCTCGGGCGCGGGCAGCAGGAGGCGATCGCCCTCGAGGGCGGGGCTCTCCGCGCCGCCTTCGAGGAAGACCAGGCGCCAGCCCGTCGGGAGGTGCCGGGCCCAGGTCTCACGCACGGCCTGCTGGCGGGTCTCGCGGTGGGCGCGGCAGCTGAGGACCGCGATGAGCGGCGCCTCCTGAAAGAGCGGGGCGAGGCTCATCGCACCCGCCTCCGGCCGTAGCGTTTCCAGTTGTAGAGGCGGTGGTAGGTCCAGAGCGGGAGGCTGCCGGTGAAGAGGGGGCGCGCTCGGCTGGCGGGGCGTTTGGGGCGGGCCATCAGTTCGACGAGGGCGCGGTCGAAGGCCGCGAAGTGACGCTCGGCGGTGTGCGCCCGCAGACGCTCGGCGGAGCCCTCGAGAAAGGCCGTGCGGGGCCGCTCCCGACCGCTCGTGGCCATCCATGCGCGCACGAGGGCGTCCAGATCGCCGGGCGGATAGAGTCCTTCGGGCGCAAAGGAGGCGGTCCACTCGTGTTCCCCGTGAAAGGCGGGATAGAGCGGAAAGGCACCCGCCGCGACGGCCTCGAGGAGGGCAATGGGCAACCCTTCAAAGTCGCTCAGAAAGACGACGTGACGCCAGCGAAGGAGCCGTTCCCAGTAGTCCGCCCCCCGCAAGGTGCCGAAAAAGTGGACGCGCGGATGGCTCGCAAAGCGGGCCTCGAGGGCCTCCGCAAGGGTGCCGTCGCCGAGCACCTCGAGCCGATAGGGCCGGCCGGTCGCATCGAGTCGGCGGACAAAGGTGTCGAGCCGGTCGAGGCGCTTTTGCTCCACCTCGAGGCGGGAGATGAGGCCGATCGTGGGCTCGGGCCGGGCCACGGCGCGGCGCGCCGCGAGATCCGCCGGGGGCTGCACCGCGTAGGGCACGTACCAGCGTGCGCGCTGCGCCCGGCGATGGCTCTCGAGGAGGGCGGGGTGGACCTCGATAAAGCCGTCCGCCCAAGGCGCGGCCCAGTGGCGAAAGGCGGCCCCGCGCGGGTAGTCGGTGTGCATCCACACGAGGTGCCGCGCAGTCGGAAAGCGGGGGGCAAGGAGCGGCAGGCTGTAGCCGTTGTGGTGGATGAACAGCGCCGGAGGGCGCGGGAGCACGTTCGACAGGCGGCTCGCTGCCTCCCGCCAGGAGCGGTCCGGGCGTGCCTCGAGCGCATTCACGCCGTCCTCCGCCGGGGCGATCGCGAGGAGCCGTTCCCCACGCTCAAAATGGGGTCGCAGGGTACTTTCCATGCCCCCGCCGCAGGGCCAGTGGCGCACGACGTGGCAGAGCTTGGCGCGGGACGCTGGCTCGGCGAAGGCTGCCCCCAGGGGAGTTTTCACATCGGCATTGCAATGCGTCGGAGGTCGCGTCTGGCGACCCTTTTCTCACTGCCGGCGGGAGAGAGGAGCTCAGATCTGCCAGTCGGACTGGCCGCTGAGCTCGTGCAGGCCGCATTCGCGCTTGGTCCCGCCGAAGCGGGTTTCCTCCTCGCTCATGCCCTCGAGCAGCTTGGAGGTGCTGTGCCAGTCACCGAGACTCACGTAGCCCTCCTCCCAGAACGGGTGATAGGGCAGGTCGTGGGCGGTGAGGTAGCGATGCACCGTGCGGTGGTCCCAGTCGAGGATGGGATGCAGCTTCCACGTGCGGTTCTGCTTTTTCAGAAACTCCAGTCCGGCGCGTGTCGCGGCCTGCTCGCGGCGCAGCCCCGACATCCAGGCGGTCGCACCCAGCTCGGAAAGGGCGCGGTTCATTGGTTCGACCTTGTTCTGCCGGTTGTAGGCCTCGAGGGCGGGGGCGTCGCCTTCCCAGCGCTTGCCGTAGAGCGCCTCCTGGCGCGCCGCCGTCATGTTTGGCTGGTAGACCTGCAGATTGAGTTCGAGCCGCTTCGTGAGTTCGTCGGCGAAGCGGTAGGTCTCGGCAAAGTGATAGCCGGTATCGATCCAGATGACCGGAATGCCCGGCGCCTCGCGGGTCACGAGGTGCAGCATGACGGCTGACTGGATGCCGAAGCTGGTCGAAAGGACGAGTTGCTCGCCAAAGTGCGCGAGGCCCCACCGCACCCGACCGGGCGCATCGAGCTGCGCGAGCGTTGCGCTCTGCGCCGAAAGGTCTTGGTCTGAAAGGCTCCCAGTCATATTGCGAGAGGTATTTTAGGTTCGTTGGGTAAAATACAACAATAAAACGATTGCGCCCCTGCCGCGGGCGCGTTCCGTAATGTTCCGATGGCGCCGCTGGGCACAGTTCATCTCGTTGGGGCGGGACCGGGAGACCCGGAGCTCGTCACCCTCAAGGCCGCGCGCCTCATCCGGAGTTGCGACGCGCTCGTCTACGACTACCTCGTTGCGCCCGAATTGCTTGAATGGGTCCAGCCGTCTTGCCGCCGGATCTGTGTGGGCAAGCGGGCGGGCTTCCACAGTCTCCCCCAGGAGGAGATCCAGGCGCTCCTCATTTCGCTCGCCCGCGAAGGTCTCGAGGTCGTGCGGTTGAAAGGCGGCGACCCCTTTGTCTTCGGGCGAGGGGGGGAGGAACTGGCGGCGCTGGCCGAGGCGGGCGTGCCGGCGGAAGTGGTGCCTGGCATCACCGCCTCGGTCGGGTGTGCGGCGGCCGCCGGCATTCCGTTGAGCCATCGGGCGGCGACCGGCGCGATCACCTTCGTGAGCGGTCACGAGATGCCGGACAAGCCGGTCACGCGCGCCATCGATTGGCGGGCCCATGCCCGGAGCGGCGCCACCTTGGCTCTCTATATGGCGATGGGGCGCCTTGCCGCCATCACCGCTGAACTGATCGCCGGAGGCCGCGATGCAGCGACGCCGGCGGCGGTGGTCGAGTGGGGCACGACCCCCCGCCAGCGCATCGTGCGTGCCCCCCTTGGCGAACTCGCCGTCGCCGTCGAAGCCGCCGGGGTGGGCGCTCCCGCGGTGGTCTTTATCGGAGAAGTCGTCGACCTTGGCGTCGAGCCGTTCTGAGGCGGGCGGTGCATCCGGGGCTTGGCCCTTCGGGAGCCATCGAGGCAGCGCTCGTTGCCGGGGAACGCGGGTGGCGAAGCGCACGGAGGTCAGCTCAAGCCGATCTTCCAAAAAAAAAAGAGACCCGTGACGACGTATCGCCACGGGCCCTGCTCTTTTCTAACCCCAAAAAACTACTCTGTAATCGAGTAATCTGTGAGAATAAAACATCCTGTACCCACCTTCTGGCGAACCTTCCTGGTCGAACCGCGGGAACGAGCGGGTGAGCGGTCGAGTTAGCCGGGCAACGGCGAGCGGAGCGGACGCGACCTGGGAGGAGCACGGGCAATTCGCTTGCCATGGCAGGGGGGCGGGCTTCGTTGGGGCTCATGCAACTCACTTTTGCAAACCGCGTGGCGGTGGTGACAGGGGCGAGCCGCGGGATCGGCCGCGCGATCGCTGAAGATCTGGCCGCGGAAGGCGTCTTCGTCGTCTGCGTGGCCCGCTCCGAGGCCTCCAGCGGGGTGGCCGCCCAAGCCATCGAGGCGGCCGGGGGCCAGGCGGAAGCGCTCGCTGTCGACGTCGCCGATCGCGCCGCGGTCAAGGCCGCGGTGGAGGGCATTGTGGAGCGGCACGGCAAGATCGATATCCTCGTGAACAACGCCGGCATCACCCGCGACAACCTCCTCATGCGCATGAAGGACGAGGAGTGGGACGACGTCATCGCGACGAACCTCACGAGCGTCTACGCCTGGTGCCGCGAAGTGGCCCCGCTCATGGCCCGCGCGCGCTGGGGCCGCATCGTCAATATCAGCTCCGTCATCGGCCTCATCGGCAATGCCGGACAGGTCAACTACTCCGCCGCCAAAGCGGGCATCATCGGCATGACGAAGTCGATTGCGCGCGAGTTTGCGAAGCGACAGGTGACCGCCAATACGGTCGCTCCGGGCTTTATTGAGACCGACATGACGGGTGACCTCGGTGACACCGTCAAAGATGCCATCCTCGGGCAGATCCCGCTTCGGCGGATGGGGACGGCGCGCGACATTTCGCGTCTTGTCACCTACCTTGCGGCCGAGGAGGCAGGATACATCACTGGTCAGACTTTTACGGTTGACGGCGGCATGGTCATGTGAACCTTTCTCGCCTTTTCCAGAAACCACGTTTCTTCCCCAACACCATGGCAGACAAAAGCATCGAAGACCGCGTCAAAGAGATCATCGTGAACCAGCTGAATGTGAACGATGAGCAGGTGACTCCGGAGGCTTCGTTTATCGACGACCTTGGGGCCGATTCTCTCGACACGGTCGAGTTGATCATGGCCTTCGAGGAGGAATTCAGCGACGAGATTGACGGCGAGATCCCCGAGTCGGACGCCGAAAAGCTCCAGACGGTGGGCGCGGTCGTGTCCTACCTCAAGGAGAAGTCCGGGCAGGCCTGAGGCCTCTCCGGTCTCCGGCCCCCCCCCTTGCCGAGCGACGCCAGCGGCACTCCTCGCATGACTGCCCCGGCTTCCAGCCAACGCGTCGTCGTGACCGGGATGGGGGCCATCACGCCCCTCGGCAACACCGTCGAAGCCTTTTGGAGCGGCCTCATAGAAGGCCGCTCCGGTCTTTCCCGGATCCAGTCTTTCGACGTTTCGGACCTCCCCTGCCAAGTGGGCGGAGAGGTCCGCGACTTCGATCCCGCGGACTGGATGGATGCGAAGGAGACGAAGCGCAACGACCGCTACACGCACTTTGCCGTCGCCGCCGCGAAGATGGCCTGGGCCGAAGCCGCGCTGAGCAGCGGCAGCTACGATCCCGACCGCTTCGGTTGCATCATCGGCACCGGTATCGGCGGTCTGGATACGATCGAGAAGCAGACCTTCCGCCTCTGGGAGGGCGGCCCGCGTCGGGTTTCCCCGTTCATGATTCCGATGCTCATCGGAAATATGGCGAGCGGCGTCGTCGCCATCGAACTCGGGGCCAAGGGGCCGAATTACGGCGTCGTGAGTGCCTGTGCGACGGCCAGCCACGCGCTCGGAGACGCGGTCCGCATGCTGCGCGCCGGGGAGGCCGACGTCATGCTTGCGGGCGGCGCGGAGGCCAGTGCGACCCGCCTCGGTTTCGCCGGCTTCTGCAACATGAAGGCCATGGCGACGCGTTTCAACGACACCCCGGAGACCGCCTCCCGCCCCTTCGACGCGGAGCGCGACGGCTTCGTCATGGGGGAGGGCGCGGGCATCCTCCTGCTCGAGACGCTGGAGCATGCCGAGGCGCGCGGAGCGACCATCCTCGCCGAACTCGTCGGGCATGGGGCGACCTGCGACGCGCACCACATCACCTCTCCCGCGCCGGGAGGGGAGGGCCTCGCCCGCTGCCTGCAGCGGGCGCTGAAAGACGCGGGCCTCGCCCCAGAGGCGATTGATTACATCAACGCCCACGGCACCTCCACTCCTTACAACGACAAGAACGAGTCCATTGCGATCAAGACGGTCTTCGGCGAGCATGCCCACGCCTTGAAGGTGAGCTCGACCAAGTCGATGACCGGGCATCTCCTCGGGGCAGCCGGGGGGATCGAGGCGATCGCCACCATTCTGGCGCTGCGTGAGGGCATCGTCCCGCCGACGATCAACTACACTGCGCCTGATCCGGATTGCGATCTCGACTACGTGCCCAACCAGGCCCAGCGCCAGGAACTGCGCTACGCCCTCTCGAGCAATCTCGGCTTCGGGGGGCAGAACGGGGTCGTCGTCTTCCGCCGCTGGGAGGACTGAGGCGCCGCCCGCCTGCCGTTTTTCTCCGGTATCGAGATTTGCGTCCGGCCCGGTGAGCCTCTCGGGCACGCTTCGCCGATGCCGCCAAAGGTTCGCCACCTCTACCTCGTGCTCGGTGATCAGCTCGATCACGACTCGCCCCTCCTCGCCGAGGCGGATCCCACGCAGGATGCATTCTGGATGGCCGAAGCAGCGGAGGAGGCCGACCATGTCTGGTCGCACAAGTTGCGCATCGCCTTCTTTTTTGCGGCCATGCGGCACTACCGCGACTGGCTAAGCGAGGAAGGCTGGTGCGTCCACTACAGCGAACTGCCGAGCGACGGCCGGCGCGACCGCGGGCGCGGCCTGGGCGAGATCCTCGCGGCCGACCTGCAGGCCCTGAAGCCGGAACGCATCGTCGTCGTCGAGCCGGGCGACCATCGCGTGCGGCGCCTCCTCGAGGCGACCTGCGAAGAGGCCGGTGTGCCCTTCGCGGTGCGGGCGGACAGCCACTTTCTGCTCCTGCGCGAGGACTTCGGGGAATGGGCGGAAGGCCGCCGGCGCTTCCTTCTCGAGGACTTCTATCGCATGATGCGCAAGCGCCTCGGCATCCTCATGCGCGATGATGGCGCGCCCGAGGGAGGGGAGTGGAACTTCGACAAGGACAACCGGCAAGCTTTCGGCAAGGAGGGACCGCCGCGTGAGACGGCCTTCGGCGATTATCCGCCCGACGAGACGACCCAAGCGGTCGTGGCCCTCGTGCGCAAGCGCTTCGCGGATCATCCTGGCAAGCTCGACGCTCTGCGCCTGCCGGTTACGCGAGAAGACGCGCTACGCGAACTCAAACGCTTTGTCGCGGAACGCCTTCCCCTCTTTGGGCAGTACCAGGACGCGCTCTGGAGCGGCTCCGATGTGCTCTACCACTCCCGTCTCTCGGCCGTTCTCAACCTCAAGCTGCTTCATCCGCGGGAGGTGCTCGAGGCGGCCCTCGCGGCTCACCAGTCGGGCGATGCCCCGCTCAATGCAGTCGAGGGCTTCGTCCGGCAGGTCCTCGGCTGGCGCGAGTTTGTCCGCGGGATCTATTTCCTCCACGGCGAGGCCTATCTCGACCGCAACGCCCTGGGCGCGCACGAACCGCTCCCGCGCTTCTTCTGGGACGGACAGACGGAAATGGCCTGCGCGCGCGACGCGATGCGCAATGTCCTGGAAAATGGATACGCCCATCACATCCAGCGTCTCATGGTGCTCGGACAGTTCGCCCTCCTCTGGGGCGCCGATCCCCGCCAGTTCCACGAGTGGCACATGGCGATGTATCTCGATGCCATCGACTGGGTGTCGGCTCCCAACACCATCGGGATGAGCCAGTTCGCCGACGGCGGCATCGTCGGGACCAAGCCCTACTGCGCCTCGGGCAACTATATCCGCAAGATGAGCAATCACTGCGCCCAATGCGCCTACCGCCCCTCCGAGGCGACGGGCGAGCGGGCCTGCCCGTTCACCACCCTCTATTGGGACTTCCTCGCCCGCCACCACGAGCGCTTCCGCGGCAACCGCCGCATGGTCTTTCAAGTCAAGAACCTCGAGCGAAAGGATCCCGGCGAACTGAAAGCCATCCGCGCCCGCGCCGCCTGGCTGCGCGAAGAACTGGCCTCGTGAAACGGCAACGGTGACGATCCGACGAAGGTCGTGCGAATACCGCGAGAGATCCGGTCATCGTTTCTCGGGTAAAGAGACGAAAAGGACAAAGACTCCGGTTGGGACGAGAGGGAAGGTTCCGCCGTGGCCGGGAACACGTCGGCCCGGTGCCCTGGGGGGCCTGCGCGTTGACGACGGGTCAGGCCTCGTCCGGCTGCCAGGACACGGTGCCTATGCGGGAGGCGGGTCCAGTCATGCGCACGTTGTAGGCATCGTCGATGAGGAGACGGATCTGGCCCCCGGGCATGTGCACGGTGAGATCACCATCGACGAGGCCGAGGCGCTTCGCGACCGCACCGGCGGCGCTCGAGCTGCTCCCGCTGGCGAGGGTGTAGCCGGCCCCGCGTTCCCAGATTTCAATCTGTATATTGCTGCGGTCGAGGATCTTGAGAAACTGCACGTTGGTTCGCTTGAGGAAGCGGGGCGCGGTCTCGAGGAGGGGGCCGAGACGGCGGGCAAGGGCCTCCGAGATCTCCGGCAGGGGGACGACGCAGTGGGGGTTGCCGATCGTCGCGGCGCAGTAGGTGTAGGGCGAGCCCTCGAGGGTGACGGTCTCGTTGATCACTTCCCGGTCGTCGCCGCTCATGCCGATGGCAGAGGAGCGGAAACTGACCCGCCCCATCTCCACCTCGATGGCGTGCGCTCCGTCGAGGATCCGGCAGGTGACGACTCCGCCAGGGGTTTCGATCGTGAAGGGGGCGTCGCCCACCTTGCCCTCGTCGAGGAGGTAGCGGCAGAAGATGCGCAGGCCGTTGCCGCTCTTCTCCGCCTCGCTTCCATCGGGATTGAGGATGCGCAGGCCGAAGTCGGCGGCGTCGGTCGCGAGCGGCCCGTAGAGGATGCCATCGGAGCCGAGGCCGTAATGGCGGTGGCAGACCTGGGCGGTGGCCTCGGGCGAGGGCAGGGCGTGTTCAGCGGCGTCGAGGACGAAGTAGTCGTTGCCGAGGGCGTGGTATTTGAAGAGGCGCATACGCTTTTCCGTGTTGCCCTCCTGTGTTGGCGAGGAAGGCGCCTGGGCGCAAGGGTGGGAGCGCGAAACGCGCCCTGCGTGGCCGTTCGGGCTTGGCAGGGGGCGGGGCGGCTTGCGAGAAGAAGGGCGTTCCCCCCTTTCCCTGTCTCCCATGAACGTCGAAACTCGTCTCACCTCCACCTGGCGCAACCGCATGCTTTTCATCGCCCTCATGATCCTGGGGGTGGCGGCATGGTTCTTCTACGACGGGATCATTACCTGGCCGAATGAAGCCGAGCGCTACGAGCGCTACCGTGCCCTGGGTGAAGAAATGGTGGCGAGCGGGGACGCCCCCGAAGTCGATTCCCCCGAAGTGCAGCTCGCCTGGGAACGCCTCGCGCGGCAGGAGGATTTTTCCGAGAAGGTCCCCAGCGAGCGCACCGAGGAGGACATCGCCGGCCAGTTCAAATGGGGCACGGGAGTAGGGCTCGTCGGTCTCGCCTTTCTCGGATGGGTCTTCTGGAACCAGACCCTCCGCATCCGCAGTGACGAGGACTACGTCTACAGCGCGCGCGGCAAGAAGGTGCCCTGGGGCGCCTTCACCGGCGTCGACCGCTCGAAGTGGGAGAAAAAGGGCATCGCGGTGGCCGAATACGAACTCGACGGCAAAAAGGGCCGCATGGTCCTCGACGACTACAAGTTTGCCCCCGCGGAGGACATCATCGTCGAGATCGAGCGCCGCCTCGGGATCGAATACAAGTCGCCCAAGGAGGCTGTCGCGACGGAGGCGGCGGGCAGCGAAACCGAGACCCCGGCCGAGGCGACCCCCGCGGAGGAAAGTCCTTCCGAAGAGAAGAATCAGCATAGGGAAACGCGCTACCGATCAGGCCGGCCGTAGCTCGTACATCGCAAGACTGGCCGCAACGGAGGCATTGAGGCTGTTGATCTTGCCGGCCTGGGGGATGCTGAGGATGGCGTCAGCCTCGTTGAGGATGTATTGCCCCACGCTCTTGTCTTCGCCGCCGATGACGAGGAGGAGCTTTTCCGGCGGGTCCTTCGCAAAGTCGCCCAGCGCATGGGTTCCCTTGGCATCGAGCGCGGCAATGGCGTAGCCGGCCTTCTGCGCGAGCTGGACGTATTTGTTGGCGTTGCAGTCCTTCGCGATCTGCATGTGCTCGGCGGCACCGGCGGAGACCTTCACGACCGAGGGGTAGACCTCGGGCACGCCCTTGATGGGGAGCAGAACATGATCGAAGCCAAACACTTCGGCGCTGCGCAGAATGGCGCCGACGTTGTGCGGATCCTCCACGTTGTCGAGGAGGAGAATGCGGCGGGCGCCGCCCTCGAGGACCGCCTCATGCGGGGTGTAGGGGTAGGGCGAACAGCGTGCCACCACGCCCTGGTGCTCCTTTGCGCCGCAGAGCTGGTGGAGCCTGCCCTTGTCGCACCACTCGATCGGCACGCCGTCTCGCACGAGGCGCTCGTGGAGGGCCTTCTGACGACCCGAGCGCGTGCTGATCTCGCTCAAGAAAGCGGTCTGGAAGGTGCGTCGACCGGCCCGGAGGGCCTCGAAGAGGGGATTGAGCCCGTAGAGAAATTCCTTCGTCGCGGGAGGCATCAGGAGACGTGGTGAAGGGGTGGACGAGCGAGTTCGAGGGCGACCTGGGTGCCGCGCAGGTCGACTTCGAGGGGGCCGCTGGTGAACTCGCTTTCGACGAGGGCCGAGCCGATGGGCGCACCGGTGAGGGGCGAAAGCGAACCGCTGAGGACGCGACCCACCTCCCGCGTGCCGGCGAGGACAGGCGTGCCTTCGCGTGCGATGCGGCGACCCGGGAGGCGAAACCAGACGACGCGGCGTCGTGGGCCGGCCGCCTTTTCCGCGGTGAGCGCCTCCTTGCCATAGAAGTTGGCGCGCTTGCCGAGCTTCACGACCCAGCCAAGGCCCGCCTGGAGGGGGGTGATGCGGGCGGAGAGTTCATGCCCGTAGAGCGGATACCCGGCCTCGAGGCGAAGGCTGTCGCGCGCGCCCAGTCCAGCCGGCACGAGGCCGTGGGCTCCGCCGACCTGCATGAGGTGATCGGCAAGGGCGGCGGCCCGGTCGGCCGGGACGAAGAGTTCCGCGCCGTCCTCGCCGGTATAGCCGGTGCGGCTGAGGAGGACGGGCGCGCCCTCCCAGGTCACCTCCCGCAGGGCGAAGCGGGCGAGGTCTTCGAGCGGCAGGCCAGCCTGCTCGAGGATGCGCGGGGCCGCCGGTCCCTGCACCGCAAGGAGGCCGTAGGCGGCGCTCACGTCATCCATGCGGCAGTTGTACTCGACGACTTTCCCATCCATCCACTCGAGATCGCGCTCGAGGTTGGAGGCATTGACGACGAGGAGGTAGTCGTCGTCGGCGCGCTGGTAGACGATGAGATCGTCGACCACGCCGCCATCGGGGTAACACATCGCGGTGTAGAGGGCGCGGCCGGGAGCGAGCTGGCGGACATCGTTCGTCACGAGACGGTTAAGAAAGGCCGTTGCCTCCTTCCCGGTGACCTGGATCTCGCCCATGTGGCTGACGTCGAAGAGCCCCGCGTGCGCGCGCACGGCGCGGTGCTCCTCGAGGATGCTCGTATACTGGACTGGCATCTCCCACCCGGCGAAGGGCACCATGCGGGCGCCCCGGGCGAGGTGGAAGGCATGCAGCGGCGTGCGCTGGAGGGCTTCCATAAGCCACTCAAAGTCAGTCCCTCGGCCCTCCGAGGCAATGGAAATTACGACCACGCGCCGGGGCGGAGAGGGCGGCGTGGGAGTCCAATCGATGCTTGAAAGCGCCCGCCTCTCCTTCGAAGGTGGAGGAGTGACTGCAATCTTGGGGCGCGACGACGAGGAGCCTGACAGTCGATCTTGGCAAGAAACTGACTTAACGGCATCGCCGGCCGGGTTGGAAGAGGTGACCTTGTCATGACCGAGTTCATCCTCGCGGTCGCGTTCACCCTCGGCACCTCGGCGTTTTGCTCCCTCCTCGAGGCCTTCATCCTCAGCACCACGTCCGCCGAGATCGAGGGACTGAAGCAGCGATCGCCCGCCCGCGGCCGTATGCTCGAGCGCTTCAAGATCGGGCTCGATGAGACCAGCGCTGCCGTCCTCACCCTCAACACCATCGCCAACACGGCCGGGGCGGCCTGGATCGGCGCGATCTCGAAAGGCCTCGCCTGGGACTGGGAATACAAGGTCCTCGCCATCTCGGGCACCCTTGTCGTCTCGATCCTGATCTTTTCCGAGGTCCTCCCGAAGAACCTCGGGGTGGCCTATCGCCGACAGCTCCAACCGGTCGCGGTCTATGCGCTGTGGCTCGTTCGCTTCCTCATGAAACCGGCTTCCTGGCTTCTCAAGGGCCTCATCAAGGGGCTCATCACCCTGGAGGCGCCGACGGAACAAGAGCAGGAAGAGGAGATCCGCCTGCTTGCGACCAAAAGCGCTGAAGCCGGCGCGCTGAGCGAAAGCGAGCGCGACCTCATCCGCAACGCTCTCAGCCTCGATGACGTGCGGGTGGAGGACATCATGACCCCGCGCACGGTGACGATGTTTCTCTCCGCCGATGCGACGGTCGGCAGCGTCTGCGCGAAGTCGAAGAACATCCCCTTCGGCCGTATCCCGGTCTACGAGGACGGCATCGACGATATCATCGGCCTCGTGCGCCGTCGCGATGTCCTCCAGGCCTACAGCGAGGACCGCGAGGACCTCCCCATTCGCGCCCTGCTGCAGGAGATGCTGTTTCTCCCCGAGACGGCCTCGGCGCAGGACGCGATGCAGCAGTTTCTCAAGAAACACCGGCAGTTTGCGGTCGTGGTGGACGAGTATGGCTCCACCACCGGCGTGCTGACGATGGAGGATATCGTCGAGCAACTCATCGGCGACGAGATCTACGAGGAGTCGGACATGGCGGTGGACATGCGCGAGCTGGCGAAGAAGCGCGCCCAGCGGCGTCCCGCCCTGAGCCCGAGCACGCCTCCGCCGGTCGGTGAGGCCCCCGCTCCGCGTCCACCGCCGGAGAGAGACGGGGCGTAGACGCAGACTTGTGCCGGGGCCGGCCCTCGCCCAGCATCCGCCGCTTATGGAGCAGGCTCTCGCCCCCGGCAGTTTTCCGATTCACGACTTTTCGCCCTTCCTCATCCGGTTCAGCGGCGACTTTGGCATCCGCTACTATGGGCTGGCCTACGTCCTGGGGTTCGTCGTCGCGCTCGCGCTCGTCGTGCGGGCGGTGCAGACCGGGCGCACGCCGCTGCGCAAGGCGCAGATCGAGCCCTTTTTCATTGCCCTGCTCCTGGGGGTGATCGTGGGCGGGCGACTCGGCTCGGTCCTGCTATACAACCTCGACGGTTTTCTCGAGGCCCCCTGGATCGTCTTCTTTGTCTGGGAAGGGGGCATGGCCAGCCACGGGGGCTTCATCGGGGTGTGTGCCGCCGTCCTCCTCTTCGCCCATCGGGAAAAA
>JBKHAU010000012.1:0-13480 GCA_046542725.1 Opitutales bacterium | reverse complement strand
GATAAGTCGGCCCTCTCCGCGAGAGTGGACGCGCGCGGCCGCTTCGCCGGGCCCGAACCGGTCTGCCTGGGCAGTGCGAGCGCCGGAGCGTCGGCGATTCCCAGGTTCCGCAGTGATCGCAACCTCCGAGTGGTGAGCGTTCCTGGCGGACGTGAGCCGGTGAACGTGTCGATCGAAGGGCGTCGAACCCCGCAGGCTTGCCTGGAGGCGATCCGCGGTCAGGAGAAGGCGCCGCAGGGCGGACCATGCGGCGAATACAGGCCCAAGGGAGGTGCCGGCGCGCACCCCAAGCACTTCGCCGGCGAGGATGGGACTCGTTCGAGCCGAAGCGCGGGATCCTTGTGCAGAGAGCCGAGAGGGACGGCAGCGCTTCCGATCGCTCTTCTCACTATCGGCGCAACCCGGGTGAAGGCGGCGACAGCGCGGGCCGCAGACAAAGAAAAGCCGCCTCCCCGAGACCGGGAAGGCGGCGTGTTGATTTCAACTGGATGTAACGTTTGTAGCTTGGTCTAAAACGGGAGGCGGCTGCCTGGAGGCCTACATCATGCCGCCCATGCCACCCATGCCGCCCATGCCACCCATGCCGCCCATGTCGCCACCGGCCGGCGCCGACTTTTCTTCCGGCAGGTCGGTGATGAGGGCCTCGGTGGTGAGGAGGAGGGCAGCGACCGAGGCCGCGTACTGCAGGGCGCTGCGGGTGACCTTGGCCGGGTCGACGACGCCGGCCTTGACGAGGTCCTCGTACTTCTCGGTGGCCACGTTGTAACCTTCGTTACCGGCCTTGGCGAGGACCTCACGCACGACCAGACTGCCTTCGACACCGGCGTTGAGGCAGAGCTGGCGAAGGGGCGCTTCGACCGCCCGGGCGACGATGCCCACGCCGATGGCCTCTTCTTCGTCGGGGAGCTTGAGGGCGTCGATCGCACCGCGGCAGCGCAGGAGCGCAACCCCCCCACCGGGGACGATGCCTTCTTCAACCGCCGCGCGGGTGGCGTGGAGAGCGTCCTCGACGCGCGCCTTCTTCTCCTTCATCTCGGGCTCGGTCGCCGCACCGACGTTGATGACGGCCACACCGCCGGCGAGCTTGGCGAGGCGCTCTTGGAGCTTTTCGCGGTCATAGTCCGAGGAGGTTTCCTCGATCTGACGGCGGATCTGCTTCACGCGGCCCTGGATGTCGGCGGTCGCACCGCCACCTTCGACGATGGTGGTGTTCTCCTTGTCGACGGAGACGCGCTTTGCCTGGCCGAGGTCGGAGAGATCGAGATTCTCGAGCTTGAGGCCGAGATCGTCGGTGATGCACTTGCCGCCGGTAAGGACGGCGATGTCCTTGAGCATCTCCTTGCGACGATCGCCAAAGCCGGGAGCTTTGACGGCACAGACGTTGAGCATGCCACGAAGCTTGTTCACGACGAGCGTCGCGAGGGCTTCACCTTCGACGTCCTCGGCAATGATGAGGAACGGCTTGCCGCTCTGGGCGACCTTCTGAAGGAGGGGAAGGAGATCCTGCAGGTTCGAGATCTTTTTCTCGTGGATGAGGATGTAGGCATCCTCGAGGATCGCTTCCATCGCTTCCTGGTCGGTCGCGAAGTAGGGGCTGAGGTAGCCCTTGTCGAACTGCATGCCTTCGACGACATCGAGGGTGGTTTCGATCCCCTTGGCTTCCTCGACCGTGATCGTGCCGTCCTTGCCGACCTTGTCCATCGCATCGGCGATGATCTCGCCGATCTCGACTTCCCAGTTGGCGGAAACGGTCGCGACATTCTTCACCGCTTCGCGGTCATTGACCGGGATGGACATCTCCGCAATGGCCTTGACGCCAGCGGCGACGGCCTTGTCGATGCCGCGCTTGATGTAAATCGGGTTGGCGCCGGCGGTGACGTTCTTGAGGCCGTCGCGGAAGATGGCCTCGGCGAGAACAGTGGCCGTGGTGGTGCCGTCGCCGGCGTTGTCGCTGGTCCGGGTCGCGACTTCCTTCACCATCTGGGCACCCATGTTCTGGAACGGGTCCTTGAGTTCGATCTCCTTGGCCACGGAAACGCCGTCCTTGGTGACCGTCGGGCTACCGAACTTCTTGTCGATGACCACATTGCGTCCCTTGGGGCCGAGCGTGACCTTCACCGCCTTGGCGAGCGTTTCAACGCCCTTGAGGAGTTCCTTGCGGGCTTGTTCGTCGAAATGAATTTGCTTGGGCATATCTTTTAAATTTTGTGAAAGGTTGATTCTGCGTTAGGTGCAGTGGGCTCAGCCAACGATTCCGAGGATATCGTCTTCGCGCAGGATGGTGTATTCCTCGTCGGCATACTTCACCTGCGTGCCGCCGTATTTGCTGATGATCACGCGGTCTCCGACCTTCACGGTGAAGGCGTAGTCTTCGCCGTCCTTCTTGCCGGTGCCGAGGGCGAGGACTTCAGCCGTGGTGGGCTTTTCCTTCGCGGAGTCCGGGATGATGATCCCGCCCTTGACCTCTTCGTCTTCGTTGGTCACGGGCTTCACGAGGACACGGTCCCCGAGCGGGGTAATCTTGGCGTCAGTAGCAACTGTAGTCATTTTTTTGATACGTTATAGTGAGAATTGGATGATAAATGAAAGACGGCCGGACGGGCGCGTGCCCGCCGACCGGTGAAAGAGGGTTCTAGCGCTTGTCCTCGGTGACGTCCTCGACCTCGGCATCGACCACGTTGGGATCCTCGTTCTTGGAGGAGGTCTGTCCACCCGCCTCGGCACCCGGGGCGGCACCTTCGGCACCAGCCTGGCCCGCCGCGTCCTGATACATCTTGGCCACGGCCTGCTGCATCTTCTCGTCGCCGTTGATCTTCTCGAGGACGGCCTTCATCTGGTCGGGATCGTTCGCCTCGAGGGCATCCTTGCCTTCCTTCACGAGGCCTTCGATGTGGCTCTTGTCGTCGGCGGCGAACTTGTCGCCGTTTTCCTGGACGAGCTTCTCGGTGGAGAAGACGACACTGTCGAGCTGGTTGCGGGTCTCGGCTCCTTCCTTCGCCTTGCGGTCCTCTTCAGCGTGGGCTTCGGCGTCCTTACGAGCCTGCTCCACTTCATCTTTGGAAAGACCGGAGGCGTTGGTGATGGAGATCTTCTGCTCCTTGCCGGTGCCTTTGTCCTTGGCACTGACATGGAGGATGCCGTTGGCGTCGATGTCGAAGGTCACCTCGATCTGCGGCACGCCGCGCGGGGCGGGGGGGATCCCGTCGAGACGGAAGACGCCGAGCTCCTTGTTGTCCTTCGCCATCGGTCGCTCTCCTTGGAGAACCCGGATGTCCACCGCCGTCTGCTGGTCGGCGTAGGTCGAGAAAGTCTGCGTCTTCTTCGTCGGGATGGTCGTATTGCGGTCGATCATCGAGGTGGCCACGCCGCCGGCGGTCTCGATCGCGAGGGTCAGCGGAGTGACGTCGAGGAGGAGCACGTCCTTCACGTCGCCGGCGAGCACCGCTCCCTGGATAGCGGCGCCGAGAGCGACCACCTCGTCGGGATTGACTCCCTTGTTGGGTTCCTTGCCGGTCAGCTTGCGGGCGGTCTCGGTGACCTTCGGCATGCGCGTCATGCCGCCGACAAGGACGAGGTTGCCAATGTCGCCGGCGGAAATGCCGGCATCCTTCAGGCAGGACTCAAAGGGACCCACGGTGCGCTGGAAGAGATGATCGGTGACCTGCTCGAGCTTGGAGCGCGAAAGGGTCACGTTGAGGTGCTTGGGACCCGACGCATCCGCCGTGATGAAGGGCAGGTTGAGGTCAGTGCTCTGCGAGGAGGACAGGGCGATCTTGGCCTTCTCGGCCTCCTCCTTGAGCCGTTGCAGGGCCATCTTGTCCTGCCGCAAATCGATGCCATTCTCCTTTTTGAAATCGTCGATGAGCCACTTGATCAGGGCTTCGTCCCAATTATCGCCACCGAGGTGGGTGTCGCCATTGGTCGCTTTGACCTCGAAGACACCGTCGCCGATTTCGAGCACGGAGATGTCGTAGGTGCCACCGCCGAGGTCGTAGACCGCGATGGTCTCGTCCTGTTTCTTGTCCAAGCCGTAGGCGAGGGAGGCGGCGGTCGGCTCGTTGATGATGCGCAGGACTTCGAGCCCGGCGATGGTGCCGGCGTCCTTTGTCGCCTGACGCTGGCTGTCATTGAAGTAGGCCGGAACGGTGATGACGGCTTGGGTCACCTTTTCCCCGAGGTAGGCTTCCGCGTCCGACTTCAGTTTGCCCAAGACCATCGAACTGATCTGCTCGGGGGGAAAAATCTGCTTTTCACCACCCACTTCCACTTCGATCGCGGCGTCGCCGTTCTTGCCCTCGACCACCGTGTAGGGAAGGTTTGCCGCTTCTTCCTGGACCTCAGAAAATTTCCGGCCGATGAGGCGCTTGGAGGAAAAAATCGTGTTGTTGGGGTTGGTCACCGCCTGCCGTTTGGCGGCCTGACCGACGAGGCGCTCGCCATTCTTCGTGAAGGCCACGATCGACGGAGTGGTGCGGGCGCCCTCGCTGTTCGGAATGACGACCGGTTCGCCGCCTTCGAGGACTGCCATGCACGAGTTCGTGGTGCCAAGGTCGATGCCGATAATTTTGCTCATTGCACCAAGGGTGAGCAATTGCGTCTCCAAGCCGTTCTTCAGATTCGCAAGATTTTGTTATTCATCTTCTTAAGATCCTATCGAGGACTTCTTCGGAAGCGTTCAAGGAGGATCGACCGCCACCTCCTGTCACACCTTGTGTCACACCTGCGACAGGCTGCCCGGTCCGGATCTTCGGCAGAGCCGGCGCTATTCCAATACCCGAGACGCGCACAGGATTGCGAAGCGCGTCGGGTTGGTCACGGTGCATCAACGATGGACGAGATCTTTCCGCAACGACGCCGCAAAAAGGTCGATCGCGAAGCATTGCAGTCGCCTTTCAGCCGCATCCCCGGGCTGGACCTCCGGACGGTGCGCGATCTTCTCGACCTGGGTTTCCGCCAAGTCGACGAATTGGCCGGACGCTCGCCCGAGGCCCTCTTCGAGGAGGTGCAAAACCTGCGTGAAAACACTCCACCCGATCGCCTCTGGCACCTGCGACTGGCGGTCTACTTTGCCGAGACGCCCGAGCCCGATCCGGCACGCCTGGCGGCTTGGCGCTGGCAATGAGACAACCACGCCGGACACTGCGCGCCGCTTGCGCCCAGCACGGGGAATTGCTAGACTGGGTTCTCTGTTTTTGTGATGGACTTAGATATTGAAATTCCCCGCGCCATTCCGGTCATGATCCTCCGGGACACCGTGTTTTACCCACAGGCGATTCTTCCCCTGCATATTTTCGAAGAGCGCTACCGCCGCATGCTTTCAGACGTGTTGGAGGCGAATCAACTCTTCGCCGTGGCGTGTCGCGACGATCGTCAGGCAGCCGATGAAGACGATGAAAGTCCGGCGACAGTGGCGACGGTCGGCATTGTGCGCGCTTCGCAGGAGAACGAAAACGGCACCTCCAATCTCGTCCTTCAAGGGGTCTGTCGCGTCCGCGTGCGTCGCCTCGTTCAGACGGACCCCTACCCCATGGTCGAAGTGGAGCCGCTTCAACCGCAGGAAGAGAGCGACGAGGCACAGATCGGAATCCTCAAAGCTGAAATTTGCGCGCTTCTGCGCAGTGAAGAGGCCCTCACCAACGAGGTCCCGGAGGAATTTGTCGGGTTCCTCCGCGAACTGGATGAACCGGGGACTTTTATCGATCTCACGGCGTTCGCGGTCTGCCGCTGCCCACGGGTGAAGCAGTCGATTCTCGAGGCCCTCGAGGTGCCCGACCGCTTCCGTCTCTTTGCCCGCTATCTGGAGCGGGAGCGGGACCGCATCCGCCTGCATCGCAAACTGCAGGGGCCACTCTCGGACGACTCGATCTCGCTCAACTAGAGAAGGGCCGTGGCCGCGGCCGGGGACCCCGGCCTCAGTCGGCAGCCGGCGCCGGCCTCCCCTCGTCCGCCGCGAGGCGCAATTCACCCCCCGGCTCCAGAACCCGGTAATAGCAGCCAAAACGGGCCGTGCCGGATGCACCCCTCGTGTGGCAGGCACCCTGTCCCGGCGCCACCCGCACACGGTAGAGGAGGGAGTTCTGCTCGCAGTTCACCCTCACCTCGACGAGTTCGAGGACGTTGCCACTGCTCGCACCCTTTACCCAGAGTTCACCGCGGCTGGTGCTCCAGAGCACGGCCACGCGCCGACGCAGGGTCTCGGCCAGCGCCCATTCGTTGGCATAGGCGAGGATGAGCACCGCCCCACTGTCGGCGTCCTGCACCACGACGGGAAGGCACGCCTCCTCGCCCGCGGTGACCGCGCGCAGCTTGCCCCAGTCGAGGGCGAGGGTGCGGCCTTCTTCGAGTTCTTCGTGCGTCATGGGGCGGACGGTGTGCGTGCGGTGCGCCCTTGGCAATGGCGCGCCCGCTTCACTTGACGGAAATGGGAGAAGCGCGCTCGCGTTCATGCGTTTGAAACGTTTCGCCCTTGCGCGTCCGGAGGTCGCTTTCAGACTGACCGTTTTCTTTTTGTCCCGACCCCTTTTTACGATATGAGCCTACCTCTCGACATTCTCTCGCAAGCCGCCACGCAGGCGCGCGGTCTCGCCATCGACGCCGTCCATAAGTGCAACAGCGGCCACCTCGGCCTCCCTCTCGGCTGCGCCGAAGTGGGCGCGGTCCTCTGGGGCGCCGCCCTCTCCTACGACCCGACCGAGCCGCGCTGGATCAACCGCGACCGCTTCATCCTCTCGGCGGGGCACGGGAGCATGTTTGTCTACACCTGGCTGCACCTCGCTGGCTACGACCTGTCGATGAAGGAGCTGGAAAACTTTCGCCAGCTGCACAGCCAGACCCCGGGGCACCCCGAGTTCGGTGAGACGGCCGGGGTCGAGAGCACGACCGGCCCGCTCGGTCAGGGCGTGGGCAACGCGGTCGGCTTCGCCGTCTCCCAGAAGCTCGCCGCCGCGACCTACAACACCGCTGAGCACAGCATCTTCGACGCCCACACCATCGTCCTCGCGGGCGACGGCTGCCTCCAGGAAGGGGTCGCCCGCGAAGCCGTCGCCTACGCCGGCCACAACAAGCTGGATAACCTCATCCTCCTTTATGACAGCAACGAGGTGACGCTCGACGCGATGGCCGACCAGACCCAGAGCGAGGACACCGCGGCGATCTACACCGGCCTCGGCTGGGACACCGTCGAGATCGACGGACATGACATGGAGGCGGTCGCCACGGCCCTCGCCGAAGCCAAGGCCAACGACAACGGCAAGCCGAAGCTCATCATTCTCAAAACCCTCATCGGCAAGGGCATCGAAGAGGTCGCCGGCACTGCCGGGGCGCACGGCGAAGGCGGCGCCAAGCACGCTGAAGTCGCCCGCGAACGCCTCGGCCTGCCCGCCGACAAGCCCTTCTATGTGAGCGATGAGGTCTACGCCTTCTTCGCCGCGCGCCGCAAGGAGCTCGCTGCCGCGCGCGCCGCGTGGACGAAGACCTACGACGCCTGGAAGGCGGCCAACGCTGCGCTCGCGGCCCGCCTGGAAGGCGCCGTCGGAGGCCAGCGCCCAAGCGCGTCCGAACTCCTCGAGCAGATCCCGACCTTTCCCGAGGATGCCAAGGTGGCCACTCGCGCGGCCGGTGGTACCGTCCTCCAGCCCCTGGCCAAGGCCGTGCCCAACCTTCTCGGCGGCAGCGCCGACCTCTACGGCTCGACGAAAAACTACATGAAGGACGTGGGCGACTTCAGCCCCGCCGACTACGCCGGCCGCAACTTCCGCTTCGGTATTCGCGAGCACGCGATGGGCGCGATCGTCAACGGCATCGGCTACGACGGGCTCTTCATCCCCTCCGGCGCCACGTTCCTCACCTTCGCCGACTACATGCGCCCGAGCATCCGCCTCGCCGCGCTCACGAAGCTGCCCATCTTCCACGTCTTCACGCACGACTCCGTCGGGGTGGGCGAAGACGGGCCGACCCACCAGCCGGTCGAACTCACCAGCGCCCTGCGCCTCATCCCCGGCCTCACCGTCCTCCGCCCCTGCGATGGCGAAGAAACAGCCGCCGCCTTTGCCTCCGCCATTGCGAGCACGAGCGGCCCGACCGCCCTCATCCTTTCCCGCCAGAACCTCCCGCAGATCACCACCGCTTCGGCCGAAGCCAAGCGCGCGGGCACGCTGAAGGGCGCCTACGTCATCAAGCCCGAGGAAGGTGAGCTGGAAGGCATCCTCCTCGCGACCGGCTCCGAAGTGCAGCACGCCATCGCCGCGGCCGAGACCCTCGGGAAGGGCGTGCGCGTCGTTTCCATGCCCTCGATGGAACTCTTCGCGGCGCAGGACGAGGCCTACCGCGAGAGCGTCCTGCCCGCCGCCTGCACCAAGCGCGTGGCAATCGAAGCGGGCGTGACCGGGCTCTTCTGGAAGTTTGTCGGCTCCGCCGGCGCCGTCGTCGGAATCGACCGTTTCGGCCTCAGTGCCCCGGGCGACACCGTCATGAAGGAACTCGGCATCACCCCCGACGCCCTCGTCGACGCCTACCAGGCGCTCTGAGCGACGCCGCCAAACCTTCGCCTCCTCGCATTTTTTCCCAGACCGCGTCGGTGTTCCGGCGCGGTCTTTTTGGTGGACTCCATCGTGGCTCCCTCCCACGTGGCCCCGCGTGGCTCTGGCGGAATCTCGGTTCGCCGTGTGGAGCAGAGGGCATAGGCTGCAATGTCATGTTCACCCCTGTCACTCTCGAGCGCTACCTGCACAGCCACATCCCGCTCTCGGCCGACCTCGGGGCGCGCCCCGTCGTTGTTTCCCTCCAAGAAGTCGTGCTGGAAGCGCCGCTCGCCCCGAACATCAACCACCGCGCCTCGGCCTTTGGCGGCAGTCTCACGGCGCTCGCGATCCTCGCGGCGTGGAGTTGGCTGCGCGTGCATGTGGATAAATGGCCGAGGGTCCCGACCCTCGTCATTCAACGGGAATCGATGGATTTCCTCGCGCCAGCCGAAGGCGCGTTTCGCGCGCGTTGCGCGGCGCCGGCGGCAGCGGCGGTGGAGCGCTTCGACCGCATGCTCGAGCGCTACCGGCGGGCCCGCCTCGAACTGCAGGCGGAAGTGCTCTGCGAGGGCCGGACAGTGGGGCGGCTCAACGGCGAGTTTGTCGCCCTTCTGGCCCCACCACCTGATTTCGGCTGATTGGTCAGTCTCGCCAGATTTTTCCCATTGTCCCCATTCAGGCCTTGCAGCGGCGCACCGAAGAGATCCCTTTCCCGTTGGTTACAAAGCCCTTGTGAATCGTCCAAGGAGCTTGGCACCGTGGATGTTACAAATGGCGGAAAATTCGTGCGGGCCCTTCGCCCGCCTCGCCACCTTCACCCCTGCTTCTCAAGACCTATGAACGGACAAGGCACTACCGCCAACGTGATCGCCGCGCTTTGCAGCTTTTTCATTCCCGGCCTCGGCCAGCTCATCCAGGGTCGGCTCCTCGCGGCCATCGTGCAGTTCCTCCTCGCCTCCTTACTCTGGATCATTCTTCTCGGCTGGGCCGTGCATCTCTACTCGATCCTCGACGCGGCCCTCTTCAAGCCGCGCATCCGCTACGTCTACGAGTAGGCTTGGCGCACGTCTCAGGACGTGACGTCGGATTGCGTATTGTCATGAAGAGAGCCTCGCGCCATGGGAAGGGAGGTGTTCGTTTCTCCCTTGCACCCTTCCTCGCAATCCCCCCTCTCTCATGGCAAACGGCATCCCTGACGGCTATCACGCGCTCACGCCCTCGATCACGGTCCACGATGCGGCCGCCGCGATCGAGTTTTATACGCGCGCCTTTGGCGCAAAGGAACAGTTCCGCCTGCCGATGGCGAACGGCAAGATCGGCCACGCCGAACTGGTGATCGGCGACTCGGTCTTCATGCTCAGTGACGAGTTTCCGGACTGGGGTTCGGTCGCACCGTCCACCGTCGGCGGCACGACCGGCAGCCTGATGCTTTACGTGCAGGACGCCGATACCGTCTTTGCCCAGGCCCTCGCGGCCGGCGCGGAGGAATTCATGCCATTGCAAGACCAGTTCTGGGGCGACCGCATGGGAACGGTGACGGATCCCTTCGGGCACCGCTGGAGCATCGCCACGCAGGTCGAGGCGATCTCGCCGGAGGAACTCGAGAAGCGCATGAAGGCCTTCAGCGAAGGTGCCTGAGGCCCGGTCCAGGCCCTCAGTCCGCTTAGCGCACGAGCGCCTTGAAATCGTCCACGTGCCCGGCGAAGCCGCGTTCCACACCCTTGTTGATGACCGCGACCGCGTCGTGTGAGTGGAGCGATTCGAGGTGCGCGCAGGCGACTTGGAAATCGAAAATGCGGCGGTCGCCGTCGAGTTGCTCGTAGAGCAGGCGGGCGGCGTCCTCGACGAATTTTGTCTGGGCGCCGTTGAGCTCGGCAAAGGCCTGCTCGTCCTCCCGCTTCACCATTACCTGGGTCTCGGTGCGCAGGGCGCGCTGGCAATGCGCCTGGAGGTCCTCGATAGCGACCATCTCGCCGGCCCGCACATCGACACTCACGCGAGCCACGCTGCGCTGGCTATGGGGGATGGCATGCACCCCGCGCGTCGCCTTGGCGTGCTCGGAGAGTTCGTCGGAGCAGGGACAGGCGCTGCTGTAGACAAAATCAAAATGCGTCACCTTGCGAAAGCGGCCAAGGTCATCGAGGACGCCCTCGTAGGCGCACCTGTAATACTGCCAGCCTTCGAGGCCACTACGCAGGCTGGAGTGGCGCAGCGGATAGTTGAACTCGATCTGCAGGCGCGCCCGCGAGCAGCCAAGGCGCTCCTTGTAGGCGAGGAGGATCTCGTGCAGCAGTTCAGGCGAAAAGACCCGGTCCTCGAACTCGTAGAAGACCCGGATGATGCGTGACATGTTGATGCCCTTGGCGTCGGCCGCGAGCGAGACGGTGCCGGCGACGGAGGCCTCAAGCGTCATGTGCCCGCCGTCGCCGCGGAGGAAGCGCAAGGGCAGACGAAAGTTCGAGATGCCGACCTGGAGGATCGGCACGTTGGCCCCGAGGATCTCGCTCGCGCCGCGATTCTGGGTGTCGGGAAGGGCGACCGACGCCGGGTCGGTCTTGGCTGAGGTGTGGGCTGGCATGAAGAAAAAAATGAGGGTGAAGCCGTCAATCGGCCTCGCAAGGTCCATTTTAATACGGAAAGAGGGAGAAAAAGGCGAATCCGTCCTGGGGCAAGCTGCGCGGGGCTTTTGACGACCTGCGCTGTGCTCGAGCGAATTCTCAGCCGGACCTCGGTATCACCTTGTCTCGCGCCGTGGGCCGCCCTTGCTTCGGTTCCATGTCGATGCGATTCCGTCTTCTTGGCAGCAGCAGTGCGGGCAATTGTGCCCTCCTCGAGACCGCCCAGACGCGGATCCTCATCGACGCAGGCTTTTCCGGGCGCCAGATCTGCCGCCGCCTCGCCACCGGTGGGACAAAGGTGACGGACCTCGAAGCGGTCTTTCTCACTCACGAGCACAGTGACCACGTGGCCGGCCTGCGCGGACTCTCGAAGGAGACGCATCTCGAGTTTTTTGCCACTTACGGGACCGCCAGCGCGGCTCAGCGGCCCTTGCGGCGGGAGCTCCGGTGGCGGCTCTTCGAGCCCGAAACGACTTTTCAGTTTCGCGATCTCGAGGTCACCGTGCTGCGCCTGCCGCACGACGCCCACGACCCTGTCGGCTTCGTCTTTCGAAGTGGCGGCGACGACCTCTTCAACCCCCCGCGCTCGGTCGTCTGGATGACCGACCTGGGCTACGTGCCGGAGAACCTCGGCCCGCTCGTGCGGGAGGCCGACCTCCTCGTCCTCGAGGCCAACCATGACCTCGAAATGCTCGAGCAGGACCCGCACCGCCCGTTTTCCCTCAAGCAGCGCATCCGCGGGCGCCACGGGCACCTCTCCAACGAGGCCGCGGCGGATTTCCTGCGCGGGGTGGCCAATCCCCGCTGGCGCGAAGTCATCCTCGCCCATATCAGCCGCGACTGCAATCGCGCCGACCGCGTCGTCGAGTCCGTCGGGGTGGGTCAGCACACCTTCCGAACGACCGTCTTCGACCCTGCCTCCGAAGGGGGCGACTGGATCGAATTGTCCCATTGGTGAGGGTGCAGGACCACGTCTTTTCGCTTCCCATCGAGGGGATGCCTTTTGCATCCTTCCCTGCATGAGCGACATTCCCGCCGACCTGCGCTACACCAAGGAGCACGAGTGGATCAAGCTGCTCGACGACGGCACTGCCCTCGTCGGAGTGACCGACTACGCGCAGGAGAGTCTCGGTGACGTGACTTTCGTCGAGCTCCCCCCGGTGGACGAGCACTTCGGCGGCGGAGACACCTTCGGCGTGGTCGAATCGGTGAAGGCGGCAAGCGACCTTTTCATGCCCGTCGCCGGCACCGTGGTGGAGGTCAACGAAGCCCTCGACGGCGCGCCCGAGCTCGTCAACCAGTCGCCCTACGCCGAAGCGTGGATCATTCGCCTGCGACCGGACGATCCGGCGGCGATCGAGGCGCTGCTCGACGCCGCCGCTTACGGCGAGTTCACGGGTTGAGAACGCGGGGGTCGCGCTCCCGCAAATGGCGGCAAGCGGTATGGCCGAGACCGGATGAGTCGATATGGGCAGCGACCAGCCCGGTCGACTGGACGCCTCCCGCCGGCCCTGTTCCGACACCCTGCCCATGAAGCTGAACGTGCGCCACCGCCTCCTCCTCCTCGCGGGTCGCCTCGGGCGCGCTCACGAAGACTTCTCCCAGGTTGTCGGCTATGTGACCGAGATCGCGCAGGCCTCAACCGAACAGGCCACCGGTATCCAGCCTATCGCCGAGGCCACGCGTCAGGTCGACCGCGAGATCCAGCAGAACGCGGCCGACTCCGAGGAAGGCGCCAGCGCCAGCGAGGAAGCTGGCCGCGCAGTCGGCGACCCTCGAGGATCTCGTTCGACAGCTTGAAGTCTCTGTCGGCCTCCATTCGAACGTGACACAATCGTCACCTCGCCTCAACCTCCGCGCTTTTCCCTCAAACCGTGTGCGCCCGACGGCGGTGAAACCTGCGGTCGTCGACCGTGCGCGTCCCGGCGTGCTCGTTTCCAGATCCCCTTCACACCATCACATCCCATGATGCACCCCATCCTTCGGCCGCTCCTGCTCGGCGTCGCCTCGCTCTCCGCCTTCCTCGCCGTGCCTGCCCGCGCTCTCGAGACCACCGAGTTCTGGCACAGCCTCAGCTTTCTCGAGTACAAGGACGGCGATTTCTCCACCCGGACTGCCGTGGAGCTGCGCAGCACGGGTTATGACTTCATCACCCTCACGCGGGTGTCTCAGAAGTTCAACTACAAGGTCGAGCCCTGGTTGACGATCGGTGCCACCCCTGCCTTCGACCGGACCCGCAGCAGCGCGAACGGTCCCCTGAGAAACATCCACCAGCTTCACCTCGAGGCGACCCTCAGCCACACCCTCGGCCCGGCCCGTCTTGCCCTGCGCAACCGCTATGAG
>JBKHAU010000011.1:0-13822 GCA_046542725.1 Opitutales bacterium | reverse complement strand
CACCCTGCTGATGAAAAACCACCTCATGGACAACCTGGCGGCGGACTATATGCGCACGGCGGTGGCGAAGGGGGTGTCGTTTCGCGTGGCGGTCGTGCGGCACGCCCTGCGCAACTCCCTCATTCCGATTGCGACCACTTTTGGACAGAACATCGTGATCTTCGTGACGGGGTCCTTCCTCATCGAGTTCCTCTTCGACATCAACGGCTTCGGGCTGCTTGGCCTGGAGGCGATCTTCCAGCGTGACTACCCCGTGGTGATGGGAGTGGTCCTGCTCTCGAGCCTGCTCCTGCTGCTCGGCAATATCATTTCGGACGTGCTCGTGGCGCTGGTCGACCCGCGCGTGCGCTTCCAGTAAACCGCCATGACCGAAACTCCTGCGGATACCTCGCCCGGCGCGGAAAGCGCGGACGCCCCCGAGACAAAGGTCTTCTGGCGCCAGAAGCGCGGCCTCGCGCCGGCCGCCCTCGCGCTCTTCGGCCTGCTCCTCTTCACCGTCGACACGATGCTCGCCTTCGGCGTGCTCGCCCTCGCGGGAGTGGCGGCGACACGGCTCGTGCATTGGCGCGTTGACCCGGTGACCCGGCAGAAGCTCGTGCGTTTCCAGCGCATCAAGCGCGGCTACTGGTCCTTTCTCATCGTCTTCTGGCTCACTGTCCTCTCGCTCTTTGCGGAGCTTTTTGTCAACGGGCGGGCGCTCGTCGTGCATTACGAGGGCACGTGGCATTTTCCGATCTACGGTGACGTGATCCTCGGGGAGGCTTTCGGACTCACGGGCGAAGATGCCTTCACCCCGGTGAACTACCGAAGGCTCGACGCGCTCTTCGAAGCGGCCGACGAAGGCAACTGGGTGCTCATGCCGCTCATCCCCTATTCGCCCAACGAAAACATTCCTTACGAGGGCGTGCTCAAACCGCGCCCCCCGGAACTGGCCTCGCAAAACTACCTCGGGACCGACTCGACGGGGCGGGATATCGTCGCGCGGCTCGTTTACGGCACGCGCATCGCGATTTTCTTCGCCCTCGGGTTCATGATTTTGACCTACCTCATCGGCATCTCCATCGGATGTGCGATGGGGTATTTTGGCGGCACCTTCGACCTCATCGTGCAGCGACTGATCGAGATCTGGTCGAACATTCCGTTCCTCTACATGGTCATCATCGTGTTCTCCGTCATCCCCGCAACCTTCAGCGTCTCGACGCGGATCGGAGTGCTCCTCTTCATCATGGTGCTCTTCAGTTGGACGAGCATGACCTACTTCATGCGTACCGCCACGTACAAGGAAAAGGCGCGGGACTACGCCGCCGCCGCCCGCGTCCTGGGCGCGGGAACCGCGCGCATGATCTTCGTGCATATCCTCCCCAACACGGTGTCGACGATCGTCACCTTCATCCCTTTTGTCCTTGTCTCGGCGATCACCGCCATCACCGCGCCCGACTTCCTCGGCTACGGCCTGCCCCCGCCCACCCCGAGCCTGGGCGAACTGCTCAAGCAGGGACGCGACACCCTCAGCATCGCGCCCTGGATCGTCTCTTCGGCCTTTGTCGCCCTCGTCTGCCTCCTTCTCCTTTTCACCTTTGTCGGCGAAGCCATCCGCGAGGCTTTCGACCCGAAAAAATTCACCACCTACGCATGACATCCGACCTCCGTTCCCTCCTTTCACGGTCCCTGCGCTCCGCGCTCACCTTCGCGACCGCGCTCGGCGCCCTCTCGCTCCTCACCGCCTGCGGTGGAGGCGAGGGCGAGATCGAGACCGCGGTGGGCCTCACCGCGGCCGAGCTCGAGGACATGACCATCTTCGACCTCCCACCCGAGGTGCTCGAGTATTTTGAGACCAAGGTCGACCTCCCGCCCGCGATCTTCGAGGCCTTCGAGCGCGGTGAGATCTCGCAGGAGGAGATCGACCAGCGCACCGCCGCCGGCGAGTTCGAGAAGTTCTTCGTCTTCGCTTCCCCGGAGGACCTGCCCACCGATCTCGAGTGGCTCGATGGCATGGACCTGCCCGAGCCCGGTTCGCCCGAGGCGGTGAAGGGCGGCATCCACTACCGGCGGCTGCAGGACTTTCCGCGCACCTTCCGGCTCTTCGGGCCGGATGCCAACGGCTCCTTCCGCCCCTTCATTCTCGATGACATCGTGATGCAGTATGCCCGCCGCAGCGACATCGACACCGAGGTCGGGCCGCAGGGTCATCACTACTATCCGGGCGTCGCCGAAGCCTGGGCGATCGACCGCGAGAACAAGACCGTCTATGTCCGCCTCAATCCCCGCGCGCGCTGGTCCGACGGCGTCCCCATCCGCGTAAAGGACGTCTTCTACATGTTCTACCTTTACCAGAACCCGCACATCCAGGCGCCCTGGTACAACAACTGGTATGAACGCCAATACTCGCAGGTCACGCGCTACGACGAATTGACCTTTTCCATCCGCATGCCCGAGGCCAAGCCGGACATGAACGCCCGCGTCCTCGAGCTCGACCCCCGCCCGGCGCACTTCTACGGCGTGCTCGACGAGAACTTTGTCGACGACTTCCAGTGGCGCTTCCAGCCCACCACCGGGGCCTACGTCTTCCGTGAAGGCGACATGGCGAAGGGCCGCTACATCCGCCTCACGCGCAACGATGACTGGTGGGCCAAGGACAACAAGTATTGGCGCTATCGCTACAATTTCGACACGATCCACTTCACCGTCATCCGCGATACGCCCAAGGCCTTCGAGGCTTTCAAGAAGGGCGAGCTGGATCTCTTCACGCTGAACCTCGCGGAATATTACTACGAGCGCCTGCCCAACGACGACGCACTCGTGGAGGATGGCTACGTCCACAAATACACTTTCTACAATGACGTCCCCCGGCCCACCTACGGGCTCTGGATCAACACCGACAAGCCGCTTCTCGAGAACAAGGATGTGCGCCAAGGCATCCAGTACGCAGCCAACTTCGACCGCGTCATCGAGGAGTATTTCCGTGGCGACTACGTGCGGATGCGGACCAGCTCCGATGGCTACGGGGACTTCACCCACCCGGACCTGCAGATGTCCCGCCCGTTTGACCCCGAGCAGGCCCTTGCCGCCTTCAGGCGCGCCGGCTTCACCGAGCGCGGGCCCGACGGCATCCTCGTCAATGAGCAGGGCCAGAAGCTCTCCTTCACCCTCACGACGGGCTACGAATCGCTCAAGGACGTCCTCTCCATCCTCCAGGAAGAGGCGGTGAGGGCCGGCCTCGAACTGCGCGTCGAGGTCCTCGACGGGACCGCCGGCTGGAAGAAGGCGCAGGAGAAGAAACACGACATCATGTTCAGCGCCTTCGGCGTCTCGCCTGAGATGTATCCGCGCTACTGGGAGACCTGGCACAGCGTCAACGCGTATAAAGACGACGGCACGATCAAGACCCAGACAAACAACCTCACCTCCTTCGAGAACGAGCGCATGGACCAGCTCATCGAGCGCTACCGCGCCTCCGAAAGCGCCGAGGAGATGATGGAACTGGCCTTTCAGATGGAGGAGATCCTCGCCGAGGAAGCGGTCTTTGTGCCCGGCTTTGTCATGCCGTTCTACCGTTTCGCCTCCTGGCGCTGGATCCGCTGGCCCGAGGGCATCAACGTCAAACTGAGCGAGGACCCGACCCAGCGCTGGCTCATGTGGATGGAGCCCGGCGCGCGCGAGGAGACGATGCAGGCCATGCGCACGGGCGAGACCTTCGAGAAGGTCATCGAGAAGAACGACACCCACAACACCTACGCCGACTGAGCGAACGCCCGTGTCCGACCACATTCTCGAAGTTCGCGACCTCGTCACCGCCTTTGACACCGACGGGGGCACCGTCACCGCCGTCGATGAGGTGAGCTTCAACGTGCGCCGGGGCAAGACGCTCGGCATCGTCGGGGAGTCCGGCTGCGGCAAGAGCGTGACGGCGTTTTCCATCATGCGGTTGCTGCCTCAACCGATGGGCCGCATCCTTGGGGGCAGCATCCGCCTCGACGGGGAAGACCTGACGCAGCTCTCCGTCGAAGCCATGCGCAAGCTGCGGGGCGACCGCATCGGGATGATCTTCCAGGAACCGATGTCGGCCCTCAATCCGGTGCACCGCATCGGCCGCCAACTGGGCGAGATCTACCGCCTGCACCGGCCCGAGATGTCGGCCCAGGCGATCCACGAGGCCTCGGTCGACATGCTGCGCAAGGTCGGCATTCCCTCCCCCGAGATCCGCGTGGGCGAGTTTCCCCACCAGCTCTCGGGCGGCATGCGGCAGCGCGTCGTCATCGCCATGGCCCTCGCCCTCGAGCCCGACCTCGTCATTGCGGATGAGCCGACAACGGCTCTCGATGTCACCATCCAGGCCCAGATCCTCGAGCTCATGAAGTCCCTCCAGTCCGAGATGGGGATGAGCATTATCATGATCACGCATGACCTTGGAGTGATCGCCGAGACCTGTGATGACGTCGTCGTGATGTATGCCGGCCGGGTGGCGGAAAAAGGCACCGTGCGCCAGATTTTCCACAATCCCCAGCACCTCTACACCCAGGGCCTCCTCCATTCCATTCCGCGCCTCGATCACGCGCGCAAGACCCGCCTGGCGACCATTCCCGGCCTCGTCCCCAGCCTCAAAGCGATGCCCGTCGGCGCCCGCTTCGCCCCGCGCAGCTCCCACCCCGACGCCCCCGCCTACCTCCAGTCCGAAGCCTTCCGCACCACCCGCCCCACCCTCGTCGAGGTCGAGCCCGGCCACTGGGTGGAAGACGAGAAGGTCGTGCGACCTTTTTGAATGATGAATTTGGTGAAACCACAGAATGCACAGGAGGCACAGGATCGGGGCGGCGATTCCTTTATTCCTCTGCTTAAAGGCGTTTGCACACCAGGCATGGCTCATGGGAGAATGGTCAGCATGACCCCTCACGACGATTCCGCTGCGCTCTCCCTCTCGAATCAAATTCGCGAAACGGCCTTCGAAGCCCATCGCTTTTTTAAGAACGGCTTCCTTGAGAAGATTTATGAAAACTCGCTTGCGCGCCGGCTGCGGGCGAAGGGCCTGGTGGTCGAGCAACAGGTACCTCTCAAGGTCTTCGATGAAGACGGGTCCGTCGTTGGCGAATACGTGACGGACCTGCTGGTGGCAGACACCCTCATCGTCGAACTTAAGGCGATCAGAACGCTCGACGATACCCACGCCGCCCAAGTCCTTGCATATCTGCGCGCCTCACGCCGGCGGCATGGCATGTTGATCAACTTCGGTTCGCCCAAGCTTCAGGTAAAGAAGCTCGTTTTGTGACTCTTGTGCCTTCTGTGGTTCCAAATTGATGACTTCTCCCCTTCTCCAGATTCGCGATCTCCGCATGCATTTCCCTGTCAAGGGCGGGGTGTTTCTCAATGCCAAGGCGTGGTGCAAGGCGGTCGACGGGGTGAATCTCTCGCTCGAAGAGGGGGAAACACTCGGGCTGGTGGGGGAGTCGGGCTGTGGGAAGTCGACCCTCGGCAAGTGCATCGTGCGCCTCAACACCCCGACCGCGGGGCAGATCCTCTTCCGCGGGGAAGATCTCGCGCCGCTTGGGACAAAGGCGATGAAGCCGATCCGGCGCGATATCCAGATGATCTTTCAGGATCCGGTGGAATCGCTCAACGGCCGCCATACGGTTGGCCAGATCATCGAGGAGCCGTTCGTCATCCACGGCATCGGCACGCCGAAGGAGCGTCAACGCAAGGTCGCCGAACTGCTCGAGCGGGTCGGTCTGCAGCCGGACGCGGGCGAGCGCTACCCCTTCGAGTTTTCCGGTGGCCAGCGACAACGCATCGGCATCGCGCGCGCCCTCGCCCTCAATCCCAAGCTGATCATCTGTGACGAACCGGTCTCGGCCCTCGATGTCTCCGTCCAGAGCCAGATCCTCAACCTCCTGCTCGATCTGCAAAAGGAGTTCGGTCTCGCCTACCTTTTCATCGCCCACGACCTCGCCGTGGTGAAGCACATCAGTGATCGCATCGCGATCATGTATCTGGGGAAGATCGTCGAACTCGGGCCCGCGGAGGAAATCTTTCGCAATCCGCTGCACGCCTATACGCGGGCGCTCATTTCGGCCATCCCCGTGCCCGATCCGGACCAGCGGAGCGAGCGCATCCTCCTGCGCGGCGACGTCCCCTCCCCGATCAATCCGCCGGCCGGCTGTGCCTTTGCCCGCCGCAGCTGGATGGACTGTCCGCCGGAGTGGCTCGACCGCCCCGGCGAATTCAAGGAGGTCAGCCCCGGTCACTGGGTGGAAGTGCATCCCGCGACCTTCGACGATTGGGAAACCCATCTTGCATCGTGAGTCAGGTTTGCTCACGACGCAAAGCTGTCTAAGTTACGACGCATGTTCCGTCGTCGCTCCGTTTACCTGAAAGTGCTCCTCGGACTGCTTGCGGTCTATCTGCTGGCTGGCTTCTTCCTCGCCCCGGTCATTGTCCGCCAGTTTGTCCTCCCGAGCGTGCAGAAGTCGCTCGTCCCCACCCTCGCGGTGGAGACGATCCGGACCAATCCGCTCACCCTCTCCACTACCCTCGAGGGCATCACCCTCGAACCCGCCGAGGAGGACGGACGCCTGCTCGCGGTGGAGCGGGTCTACGCCCGTGTCAGCATCACCTCGGTCTTTCGCTTTCATCCGGTGGTGGCCAACATCACCATCGACACTCCCGAGGTGGACCTCGTGCGGAACGCCGAGGGCGGGGTCAACTGGGCGGGCATCACCGTCCCCTCCGAGGAATCCGAGGAGCCGCCGAGCGACGAGTTGCCCGCTTTCAGCCTCGGGCGCCTGGAGATCAACGAAGGCGTGATCAACCTGGTGGACCGCACCCCAGAGCAGGCCTTCAACCAGCGTCTCGGACCGACGAGCTTTGTCGTGGAGGACCTCACGACGCGGGGGAGCGAGCCCGGAGAGGTCCGGCTCACCGCCCTCACCCCGGACGGTGGCGAACTGACATGGAACGGCGGCCTCCATCCCGCGGCCCTGAGCAGCGAAGGCGAGATCGCGGTCACCGACCTTCCCCTTACCGAAGGCAGCGCCTACCTGCGTGAGTTCTTTGGTCTCGACCTCACTTCCGGTCTGCTCTCCCTCCAGCTGGCCTACCGCGGCGGTCTCGAAGAAGGAGGTCAACCGCAGCTCCAGCTCTCGGACGCCAGCCTGACCCTGCGCGAAATCGACCTGCGAGACGCCACCGGTGAGGCCCCCCTCCTTCGCCTGGGTTCGATCGAGGCCACGGGAGGGAGCTTCGATCTCGCCGCACGAGAGGCCACCGTCGACCAAGTCAACTTGGTCAATCCCTACGTGCATGCCTCCCGCACCGAGGCCGGCGAGATCAACTGGCTTCAGCTCCTCGAGCGCTTCCAGCCAGCAAATTCGGGTGAGGCGGGCTCCACCCCCGCCGAAGACACCGCCGCGCCCGATGCGGGTGAGCCCTTTGCCTGGTCGCTCGGCGGCGTGGAGATGACCGAAGCCACCCTGCACTGGGAAGACGCAATGCAGCCCGAGGTGCCGGCAACCGACTTTCTCGTCGAGTCGCTCACCGTCGGCGCGGTGGATTCCTCCCTCTCCGCGCCGGTCGAGGTCGTCTCCAACGGTGCCCTCAGCACCGGCGGCCTTCTTCGCCTCGAGGCCTCAATCGTGCCACAGCCGCTCTCCGGCACCGTTTCGACGACGATCTCCCGCCTCGAGCCGGCATCCTTTTCGCCGTATTGGACAGAGACCGTCCCGATCCGCTGGGCCGCCGGCACGATCGAATCCGAGAGTCGCGCTGAACTGAGCGAGGTGGAGGGCGCACCGGCGGTGGTAGCCCGTACCACCACCCGCCTCGAGGGCCTCGAACTGGTCGATGCCGCCAGCGGCGACGCCCTCCTCACCGGCGGGTCCATCGCCCTCGAAGAAGCCGTCTTCGACCAGCCTGCGATGCGCCTCGACATCGCGCGCATCGCCCTCAGCGACCTCGCGGGTCGCTTCGTCCGCGAAGCCGCGGAGGCGGCCGCCGCGGAGAGCGATGCCGAAGAAACAGGCGAGACCGCTTCGCCCCCCGAAGAGGCGAGCGCCACCGCCTCAGCGGAAGGCACCGAAACAGCCGACGACGGCGAAGCCACCAGCGCCGAACTGCCGATTGAGATCTCCGTTGAGGAGATCGTGCTCTCCGGCTCGGAGTTCACTTTTCTCGACCGCAGTCTGGATGAGCCCGTCGAAATTCGCACCGAGACCATCGAGGCGACTATCCGCGCACTCTCGAGCGAGAGCGAAAGCGCCGCCGAAGTCGAACTCACGGCCAACGTCGGCGGCTCCGCTCCCCTTCGCCTAACCGGCACGATCAACCCCTTCCCGGCCAGCCGCTCGGCCGATCTCGAACTCCTTTTCGAGTCCTTCAACCTCACCCGCGTCTCGCCCTACGCGGCCCGCCACATCGGCCGCCGTATCAGCGAGGGCACGCTGCGCCTCGATGTCAGCAACTCCCTCGCGGGGTCGCAACTCGATGGCGAAATCGAGATCCTTATCGATGAACTCGACGTGAGCCAGCGCGTCGACTCGCCCGAGGCAATGAACCTCCCGATCGACCTCGCGGTCACCCTTTTCAAAAACGGACAGGGCGAGATCCGACTTCCGCTCCCCATCTCTGGCGACCTGAGCAATCCCAGTTTCAGCATCGCCGGTATCGTGGGATCCGCTTTCCGCAACCTCATCGGCAAGGCCGCCACCTCGCCGCTGCGCTTTCTTGCCGGCACCCTCAACGTCGGCGCTACGGGCGAGGGCGAAGAGGAGGCCGATCCCAGCTTTCTTCCCTTCGAACCCGGCTCCGCCGAACTCGACGCGGACGCGCCCCAGATCACTGTCCTGCGCACCATTCACGAGGAGCGACCGCTCGTGCGCTTCGCCCTCGTCGGCCAGTTCGCCGACAGTGATCGGGAGCAACTCACCACGGAGCAGCTCGAAGAACGACTCGCCGCAGTGGAGCGACCGCCCTCGCCGGAGGCCGCCGCCTCCGCCCCCGCCGCCGCCTCCGGAGCCGAGCCGCCGCTGGATCGCGAGGACCGCCTCCGTCTGCTCGCCCGGGAAATGGGCGTGGTGACCGATGCGGCGGGCCCTCCGCTCCCCTTGTCCACCCTCGAGCAGCGCGTGCGCGAGCAGCTCGAGATCTCGCCCGAGGCACTCCGCGATCTCGCCCGCCGCCGCGCCGAAGCCGTGCAGGCCGCCCTGCGCGAAGCCGGTGTCGCCGACGAGGCCATCTCTCCGCGCGAGGTCCCCGCGGAGGCCCGGGAGCGCCCCGGGGTCGCCATCGATGTCCCGCAATGACGAGCCCATCGGCTCTTGCGATTAGTTTTGCTACTTTTGCCTCCCGCGGCGCGCCGGCGGATCAGTTCCGCTAATCCGACTGGCGCTTGAAAGGTCCGTGATTAATCCTTTTGCCCGAGACCCGGGATTCGGTTGTTTTCGGATCCAGCTCGGCTACAGTCCCTGCTTTTTGTCTCAGCTTGGAAAACGCCTTATGCGCAACCCCACCTTCACGACCCGCTGGAACGCCGATCTGATTGATGAGCACCACGCCCGCTGGCAGAGCGATCACGACGCTGTCGACGCCCAGTGGCAGGCCTTTTTCGAGGGGTTCGAACTCGCCTCGAGCGCGCTCCAAAATGGCCAGGCCAAAGGCCAGCCAACCGCCCCCGACCGCGCGTCGATGCCCAAGGGCTACACGCACAGCCCGCTGCCCTCCAGCCAACACGACCGCGCGATCAAACAGGCCCGCTTCACCGGTGCGATCTATGCCTACCGCTCGATCGGTCACACCCAGGCCGACATCAACCCGCTCTTCCGCGAGGTCCCGCAAAACCCGCGCCTCACCCTCGAGCGCCTCGGCTTCGAGGAGGCCGACCTCGAGGAAATGTACTGGACGGGCAACTACATGGACGGTGTCGAGATGTCCGTGCGGGAACTCATCGACCGGCTCAAACAGACCTACTGCGGCAAAATCGGGGTGGAGTACATTCACATCCAGGAGACGCCCCAGCGCCGCTGGCTCCAAGCCCGCATGGAGCCCTCGCTCAACCGCCCCGATCTGCCGCGCGAGAAGAAGCTCCGCATCCTCGATCGCGTCACCAAGGCGGAGGAATTCGAGCACTTTCTCCACTCCAACTTCGTCGGGCAGAAACGCTTCGGCCTGGAAGGCGGCGAGACCATCATCGCGGCGCTCGACGCCGTCCTTGAAAAAGGGCCCAGCCTCGGAGTGCAGGAATACGTCATCGGCATGGCCCACCGCGGCCGCCTCAATGTCCTCTCGAGCATCCTGCGCAAGAGTTACGAATACATCTTCCACGAGTTCTCGAGCAACTACCAACCCGACACCCGTCACGGCGACGGCGACGTGAAATACCACCTCGGCTTCGAGGCCGAAGTGAAGAATACGCGCTGCGAAGAGATCCGTCTGCACCTCGCCGCCAACCCGAGCCACCTCGAGGCCGTCAACCCCGTCGTCGAGGGGCGCGTCCGCGCGCGCCAGCGCCTTCTCGAGGATACCGCCGAGCGCAAGAAGGTCGTTCCCCTCCTGATCCATGGCGACGCCGCCTTTGCCGGACAGGGGATCGTCGCCGAGGTCCTCAACTTTTCCCAGCTCCCAGGTTACGAGACCGGTGGCACGATCCACTTCATCATCAACAACCAGATCGGCTTCACCACCGACCCCTCCGAAGCGCGCAGCTCCCGCTACTGCACCGATGTCGCGAAGATGATCGAGGCGCCCATTTTCCATGTGAACGGGGACGACCCCGAAGCCATGCATTGGGCCACGGAGATGGCCCTGGAGTTTCGCCAGGAGTTCGGCCGGGACGTCGTCATCGACATGTACTGCTACCGCCGCCTCGGGCACAATGAGGCGGACGAGCCGGCCTTCACCCAGCCGACGCTGTACAAAAGCATCAAGAACCACCCCTCCGTCGTGGAACTCTACGGCAAGCACCTTCTCGAGGCGGGCACGGTCAGCAAGGAAGAGATCGACGCGATCAAGGAACGCTGGCGCGGCGGCCTCCAGCGCTTCTACGAGGAGATGCGGCGCAAGGAGGCGGCCGGCGAGCAGATCATTCAGCCCGCCGATGGACCCGTCGCCAACTATCAGCCCGCTTACGCCTTTCGCGACATCGCGACCAACGTCGAAGCCGGAGAACTCGAGCGCATCGCCCGCGCCCTCCTTCGCATCCCCAAGAACTTCAACATCAACCCGAAGATCAAGCGTCAGCTCCAGACCAAGCTGCAGAACTTCGAGGAAGACGCCGGCATCGACTGGGCCTTCGCCGAAGCCCTCGCCTGGGGCACCCTCATGACCGAGGGCTACCATGTGCGCCTCTCCGGGCAGGACTGCGCGCGCGGCACCTTCAGCCAGCGCCACGCCATCTTCTACGATTCGAAGACGCGCGAGAAATACATCCCCCTGATGGAAATGGAGGGCCGCGAGGGCCGCCTCTGCGTGCATAACTCGCTCCTCTCGGAAAACGCCGTCCTCGGCTTCGACTACGGCTACTCGCTCGACTACCCGACCATGCTGTGCATGTGGGAAGCGCAGTTTGGCGACTTCGTCAACGGCGCCCAGGTCCTCATCGACCAGTTCATCGCCAGCTCGGAGTCGAAGTGGCAGCGCGTGAGCGGACTCGTCATGCTCCTGCCCCACGGCTACGAAGGCCAGGGACCGGAGCACTCCAGTGCCCGCCTCGAGCGCTTCCTCCAGCTCTGTGCGGAGGACAACATCCAAGTCGCGAACTGCTCCACCCCGGCCCAGTATTTCCACATCCTGCGCCGACAGATGCACCGCGACTTCCGCAAGCCGCTCATCCTCATGACCCCGAAGAGCCTCCTCCGCCACAAGGACTGCGTCTCGAAGATCAGCGAGTTCACCGACGACATCTTCCACTCCATCCTTCCCGACACCGCGCCGCCAAAGAGCACAAAGCGCGTCGTCCTCTGCTCCGGCAAGGTCTACTACGACCTCCTCGCCTACCGTCGTGAAAATTCCATTACCGACACCGCCCTCGTGCGCATCGAGCAGTTCTACCCGCTGAACCGCGAACGCCTCGCCAAGGTCGTCGGGCAGTATGGCAAGAAGACCGAGCTCGTCTGGTGTCAGGAGGAACCGGCCAACATGGGCCCTTGGGGCTTTCTCCGCCACCGCCTCACCGACACCCTCGGCCGCGCCGTGCGCTACGCCGGCCGCGACGACGCGGCCAGCCCCGCGGTGGGCAACCTCCACGCCCACCAGGTGGAACAGAAGGCGCTTGTCGAAGACGCCTTCGGCCTCGCCCCGACGACTGCCTAGCGCCCGCTGCGCCGCCTCCGATCCCTTCCCCTTTCCTGTATCCAGTTTATGCCTACTTCAGTCACCGTTCCCACCCTCGGCGAATCGATCAGCTCCGGCATCCTCGCGACCTGGCACGTCTCCGACGGCGACCAGGTCTCGAAGGGCCAGGCCCTCTTTGATCTCGAGACCGACAAGATCACGTCCGAGGGCACGGCCGAGGTCGATGGCGTCATCTCCCTGAAGGTGGAGGAAGGCGACGAAGTCGAGGTCGGCGCCGTCATCGCCGAGATCGACGAGAGCGCCGCCGGCGGGGCCTCAGGCGACGACAAGGCCGCGAAAAAGGACGAGGACACAGGCACCTCTGCCGCCGCGAAGGAGGACACCCCCCCCGCCCAGGAGGAAGCGCCCGAGGATGAGGAGTCCGGCGCGGACGAGCCGGCCGGCACCGCTCGCGCACTCTCTCCCGCCGTCCGCCGCCTTGCCGAGGAGACCGGCATCGATCCCACCGGGGTCAAGGGCTCGGGCAAGGACGGCCGCGTCACGAAGGGCGACATGCTTCAGGCCGAGGAAGCCCAAAAGAGCGCACCACAGGAGAAGGCAACGGAACAGAAACCGCCCGCCTCCGCTCCGGCGCCCAAGGCAGCCCCCGCTCCCGCGCCCGGCAAGGGCGAGCGGCAGACACGCAAGAAGATGAGCCCGCTGCGCAAGACCATCGCCCAGCGCCTCGTCGCCGCCCAGCAGACCACCGCCATGCTCACGACCTTCAACGAGGTCGACATGTCCGCCGTGATGGGACTGCGCAAGAAGCACCAGGACGCTTTTGTCGCGAAGCACGGCACCAAGCTCGGCTTCATGAGCTTTTTCACGAAGGCCGTCGTGCATGCCCTCGAAGCCGTCCCCGGGATCAACGCCCAGATCGATGGCAACGAGGTCGTCCAGAATCACTACTACGACATCGGCATCGCGGTGAGCACCCCGAAGGGCCTCATGGTCCCCGTCGTGCGCGACTGCGAGACAAAGGGCTTCGCCCAGATCGAACAAGACATCCTCACCTACGCGCAGCGCGCGAAAGAGGGCAAGATGACGATCGAAGACCTCCAGGGCGGCGTCTTCACGATCACCAACGGGGGCATCTTTGGCTCGATGCTGTCGACTCCCATCCTCAACCAGCCGCAGTCCGCCATCCTCGGCATGCACACCATCCAGGAGCGACCGATGGCGGTGAACGGCGAGGTCGTCATCCGCCCGATGATGTATCTCGCCCTCTCCTACGACCACCGCATCGTCGACGGGCGCGAGGCCGTCACCTTCCTCGTGAAGGTGAAGGAGGCGATCGAGGATCCCACCCGCCTCCTTCTCGGCGTTTGAAACCGCGGCCCGGGTCCGCCCCTCTTCGCAGGCCCTCCCTCTTTGCCCAACCATGAGTGATTCGAATTACGACCTCATCGTCATTGGCGCCGGTCCCGGCGGCTATGTCTGCGCCATCCGCGCCGCCCAACTCGGCCTCAAGACCGCGATCGTGGAGAAGGACCCCAACCTCGGCGGCACC
>JBKHAU010000495.1:0-2514 GCA_046542725.1 Opitutales bacterium | reverse complement strand
CGTGGCTCTTCTACCGCGGCGAGGGTGGACTCGTGCCCGTGGGGCAATGGTCGACCGCGCAGTTCGGCCTGCACCTCCCGCTGCCCGTCTTCGGCGAGCTGGCGCAGGCCCTGCCCTACATGGTGCAGTTTCTCCCCATCATCATCCCGATGGGGCTGATCAATCTTGTCCTTTCGCTGCAAAATATCGAGTCGGCGGCGGCCGCGGGCGACCGCTACGAGGCGCGCCCGGTCCTGCTCTTCAACGGTCTCGGCACGCTCGCCGCGGCCGGCTTTGGATCCCCTTTCCCGACCACGATCTATATCGGGCATCCGGGGTGGAAATCCCTCGGAGCACGGGCCGGATACTCGACCCTCAACGCCGTCGTCATGTCGCTCATCTGCTTCACCGGCAGCCTCTCGCTCATCGGCTACCTCGTGCCGGTCGAGGCAGGGATGGCGATCCTCATCTGGATTGGGCTCATGATGGGGGCACAGGCTTTTCAGGCAACGCCCGCGGCGCATGCTCCAGCGGTTGTCATCGGGCTACTCCCGGCGCTCGGCGCATTTGCGGCGATGGTGGTCAAAAACGGCTTTCGCGCGGCCGGGTATGGAAGCGAGGAAGCCTTTGATCCGGGGCTGATCGACGCGTTGCAGGCGCAGATGGGGTTCTTTGCCGACGGTGTCTTCGCCCTCGAGCAAGGCTATGTCTATACCTCAATGATTCTCGCGGCGGCGACAGTCGCGATCATCGAGCGGCACTTCCGCACCGCGGCGCTCTGGTTTCTCGTCGGCGCGGTGCTGGCCGCGATCGGCTTCGTGCATTCCTACACGGTGGGCTTCGCCGACGTCACCGGCTCGCTCGTGCCGGGTTGGAAGTGGGTCGTGGGTTATCTCGTCATGGCTGCCATCTTTGTCGCCGCCCCTCTCTTCACGGAGCAGACGGAGGAAGATGGAGCGGCGCCGCCGGTGTAGGAGGAAATGAAACCCAGGTTCGCCTCCGCGGAGGATGAGCGCCAGCTTTCGAGTATGTCTACGCCCATCACACCCGCCCGTCTCGCTCTCGTCACCGGTGCCAACCGTGGCATCGGCTTTGCCATCGCCCGCGCCTTGGCGGAGGACCACGGCCACACCGTTCTTCTCGGCTGCCGCGACCTGCGCGCGGCGGAGGAGGCGGGGGTGGGCATCAAGGGCGCGACCATCCCCTTCGAACTGGACCTCGCGGACAACGCGCGGCTCGGGGAACAGATCCGCGCTCTCGTCGACCGCCATCCCGACCTCGAAGTGCTCGTGAACAACGCCGGGGTGCTGCCCCGTGGCACTCTCCTCGAACTCAGCGAGGAGGACATCGCGGCTTCCCTCGCGGTGCATCTCACCGGCCCGCTGTCCCTCGTGCGCGCCCTTGCCCCGCAGATGCAGCGCCGGGGGTTTGGCCGTATCGTCAATGTCTCCTCCGGCTATGGGTCCTTTGCCGAGGGGCTCGAGGGACCCGGCGCCTACGGCTGGACCAAGGCCTCGCTCAACGCCCTCACCCTGCGCCTGGCGCGCGATCTGCCAGGCAGTATCAAGGTCAACGCGATGTGCCCCGGCTGGGTCCGCACGCGAATGGGCGGCGACGACGCCGCGCGCAGCCCCGAGGAGGGTGCCGACACCGCCGTCTGGCTCGCCACCCTGCCGGACGACGGTCCGACCGGCGGCTTCTTCCGCGACCGCCAGCCGATCGCTTGGTAGCCGTTGCCGGAGAGCCGTCGCCGCGGGGCGCCTCGATCAGTGCTCCGGAGCGTCATCGATCTCGACCGCGGCGCCGGCGTGCTCGGGCTCGCGGACGCGGTCGATGAGCTCCTGCACAGTCTCCGAGGGGGCGGGAAAGAACGGTGTGAGGGCGAGCGTGACGGCGAAGTTCAGGACCATGCCGATCGCGCCGACGCCCTGCGGACTGATCCCGTGGGGCGTGAGCCCGAGGGTCCATCGCTCCATCCCGAAGAAGACCGTCGCGAGCACGTAATAGGCGGTGAAGCCGAGCCCGCAGATCATGCCCGCGATGGCTGGCACGGTACCGACGCGCTTCGAGAAGATGCCCAGCACGATGGTGGGGAAAAAGCTCGAGGCGGCGAAGCCGAAGGCGAAGGCCACTACTTGGCTGACATAGCCGGGCGGATAGATCCCGAAAAGCCCCGCGATGACGACCGCCACCGCGATCACCCCGCGCCCGACAAGGAGCCGCTGCTTCTCCGAGGCCTGGGGATTGATCACGCGGTAGTAGAGGTCGTGCGCCACGCTCGAGGAAATGACGAGGAGCAGCCCGCTCGCCGTCGAGAGGGCCGCGGCCAGTCCGCCGGCGGCGACAAAGGCCACAATCCAGGGCGCCAGCTCCGCCATCTCCGGGGTGGCGAGAACGATGATGTCGCGATCCGGCCCGGAGAGGCCGAGCTGCGTCATGATTTCGCGGCCATCGGCCCCGCGTCCACCCTCCGAGTCGATCCAGCGCTGGTGGTCGCGCACGATGTTGATGAACTCGGACTCCTGCAGGTTCCCC
>JBKHAU010000494.1:0-2515 GCA_046542725.1 Opitutales bacterium | reverse complement strand
CGAGAGGGCAAGAAAGCGCGGACGGGCGAGGGCCAACAAGGCTTCCCAGTGGCCGGCCTGGGCAAGGCATCCGGCGATGCGGTGCAGCACCGTCTCACGGTCGGAAAAGAACGGAATCGAGCGCTCCCGGCAGTAGGTGCTGAGGCGGTCATGCGCCTTCAGAAAGCGTCGCGTCTGACCGGGCTCCAGCTCGGCCGAAGAGGAGCGGGCCTCCGGCGCTTCGACGAGCCAGAGGGGATCGAGCCAGAAGGCATGGCGCGGCGCGGGCGCGTCGAAGGGGCAGAGCTTGAGCAATTCATCGTGCAAGCCGAGGGCGTCGATCCAGGCATCGGCGATGCGGTTGAAGAGGCGGCCATCGACCCATTCATTGTGATCGCGAAAGAGTCCGTAGTGGGCCCAGGGGCGAGCGCCCGCCTGTGCTGCCTCGAGAAGGTCTTCGCGGGCGGAAGCAAGGCCGTTCTGGCCGAGGCGACGGGCGTGCCAGGGGGCCGGATGTGCACGGCGCGAAACGGCCATGGCGGTCGGGTCGGTGTGCGAAACGGTGCGAAAGTGACGGCGATAGACGGCGCTGCGTCGGGTCGTAAACGGGCGGGTGAAGTCATGGCGAAGGAGCATCCACCAGTTTTCCCCCGCAAGATTCAGTTCCGAGAGGCAGTTGTCACGGAGGTCGTTCTGGACCTGCGCGATCGCCTCGAAGCAGTCTCTCAGGTCCATCGTTCCCTCCAGCTTGCGGAGGCTCCGGCGGCCGGCGCGAAAACGAAGGTCTGGTCCGCCGGCCAATGCACCAAACTCCGCGGCAGAAGGTCCGCGGCCTCGGCGGAGAAGAGGGAGGATACCTCATGTCGGCAGAGGAACAGGCGGAGTTCGAGCCGTTGTTGCAGGTCGGCGGCGAGTTGGCTGAGCGGAGAGCTGAGTTCGGCAGGTCGATTGCACAAACATGCCTCGAAGTCGGGCGCGGAAGCGCTCGCGTCCCCTGCGAGGGCGGCGGCACAGGCGCACCACCGGATCCAGGGGTCCGGGTCATCCGTCCATGCCTGCCACCACGGAGAGGCAAAGCCCTCGCTCCCTGGGACAGAAAGACTGTCTTGACGGCAGCGATGCCGCCGCAGGCCGGTCGTGGAGAGGAGCGATGGCGGGCAGCGGGCGACAACCTCCCGCGCCGCTCCAGTGAGGTTGAGTTCGAAGAGCAGGTCGAGGAGGGGCTCGACCCAGTCGGTGCTCGGGACTTCGGTTTTGAGGAGGTCAAAGCCGCGATTGAGGGCCTCGACAAACTCACAGGTCGCGATGGCGGCCTGGAAGCGACCGACCGGCGTCTCCAGACTGGCCCGCGCCTGCGCGGCCAGGCGCCGGTCGCGGACTTGCAGGGCAAGCGCCAGGAGGCGCAGGCGGATGCGTTCAGGATGTTTGTGGAGAGGGAGGACCTGCTGAAAGGCGGCGATGGCCGCCGCCGTCTCGCCGCGTCGGCCAAGCAGATCACCCAGTGCCACCAGAAGAGGCCCGTGGGCCGGAGATGCCCGGCGAAGTCGATCGAGAAGCGCGAACTCGACCTCTCCAAAGCCATCCGTCCGGCGCGTCTCGAGCACCGCAGCGAGGTGGGTCTGCAGTTGCTCCGCGGTAAAATGGGAAAGGCAACTGCGCTTTGGGTCGAACCGGGGGACCGCTTTCTCCAGCCAGACGATGAGCGGACGAAGGTGCTTTCCCGCTTCGTCCGTTGTCTCTAGCGACGCCCACGCCTGGGCGAGCCGTCGAGCCCGACGGGGAGGCAGCCCCAATGAACGGCGTTGCGCTTGAAACGGAATCTCCGCGCCGAGGTCCTCCGGAAGTGAGGCCAGGTATCGCCAAGCCGGTTCGTCGGTCGGATGGGAGCGCGCAAGCTGCCGAACCTGACGAGGATAGCCGGCGAAACTGAGAAGGGCGGCAAGGGCCCAGCGCTGCTCGTCGTCGCAGATGCCGCTTTGGATGTTCGCCAGTGTTTTTCGGTGCCGGCGGAGGGCGAGGATGGAGGCGGTGCCATCGAGCCGATGAGCGTGTGCGAAACTTTGCCACGCACCGTCGAGGTCGCCCGCCTCGAGCGCGGCGGAGAGCGCTGCCAACAGCGCGTCGAGTGTCTGCGAGCGGAGACGCCACCAGGAGAACCGCGCTCGGCTTCGGGCTAGCCAGAAGGAGGGTCTCATGCGGTGGCGAGAGCCGGAGGCTTCTGGGGGATTTCAAAAGCGTCGTGAAGGCGCTGTTGGCGGGCTCGCCAGGTGTGGTTGGCAGCGAGCTCCAAGTGGCGTGCGGCGGCCTCCGGCGAGATCGGTCCGGCGGCGAGGCGCGCCTTCAAAAGAGCGGTGAAGGCCTTCGTATCGCCAACCGGGGACCAGCTCAGATCAGTTCCGGGAAGCGAGCTGAAGCGCGTCATGGCAGGTAGGTGACAGGCGACGATGGGCCGCGCTGCCGCGAGGTATTCGAAAAACTTCAGGGGCGAGGTGATGGAAGCGGTTTCCGCGCTGAGATAGGGGAGCGCAAGGAGGTC
>JBKHAU010000493.1:0-2518 GCA_046542725.1 Opitutales bacterium | reverse complement strand
CCCATCGAGATCGCCGACCTCGGGGCCGGGGAGGGCGTCATTTCCCAGCTCCTCGCTCGGCGCGCCCAGCGGGTCTGGTGCATCGACAATTCACCCCGCATGGTCGAGGTCGGGAGCGCCCTTGCCCGCGATCAGGGGATCGAAAATCTCACCTACAAGCTGGGCGACATCGAGGACGTGCCGCTTCCGGACGCGAGCGTCGACCTGGCCCTCCTCAGTCAGGCCCTGCACCACGCCGCCCATCCCACCCGCGCGCTCGCCGAGGCTTACCGCATCCTTCGCCCCGGTGGGCAGGTCGTCGTCCTCGACCTCCTCGAGCACCAATTCGAAAAAGCCCGCGAACTCTACGCCGACCGCTGGCTCGGCTTTACCCCCAACCACCTCTACGGCTGGTTGCGCGAGGTCGGGTTCCTTCATGTCTCGGTCGACACGGTCGCACGCGAGGCCCAGGAACCCTACTTTCAGACCCTGCTCGCGGTCGGGTCGAAGGAGCGTGCAGAACAGGCGGACCGCACCGCTCTCTAGCGGCGCTTCCGCCGTTGCCTGCAAATCGGCACTTTCCCGCTTCCTTCAGCGCGACTTCGCCGTTGACACCATCGTGGGGGCCTGTTGCTTTTTTCGGCTTTTCCACTTTTCGACCACCGGTATTTTCCATGGCCAACCTCAAGTCCTCGAAGAAAGACATCCGCCGCATCGCCCGCCGCACCGAGCGCAATCGGGCCGTGAAGAGCCGCCTCAAGACCCTGCGCAAGCGTCTCGTGGCGGAGAGCTCCGACGACAACAAGTCGGCCTACGCCGCCGCCCTCGACAAGGCCGCGAAAAGCGGTGTGCTCCACCCGAACAAGGTGAACCGCGAGAAGTCGAAGATCGCGCGGAGCGCGCTCCACGCCAAGGCGTAGGGACGGGTGTTCCCTCCTGAGTGGTCCCGCTCGCCGAGCGGGATTTTTTTTGCCCTCCGCGCAGTCTTCCATGTCGGCTCCCCGTCAGATCGGTTTTCCGCCTCCGCTGCTCAGTGACCGCCCTCTCCGCCTGCCGGTCGTGTGGGACGACGCGCTCGGCTTTGCCCTCGCCAAGCCGGCCGGGCTGCAGGTCCTCCCCGACAACTGGTATCCGCGTTCCCCTTCTCTCGTCGACGCGCTCAATTACCAGGCGGCACAAGGCAAGGGGGAACTCCAACGCCTCGGCTTGAGTGAGGCCGGCGCGCGGGCGATCTTCCAGACCGAGGCCGAGCTGGCCGGGCTCACGCTCTTTGCGAAAGACTTTGAGACCGGCGAGTTCTGGTCCAACGCCTATGGCTCCAGGCAGTTTGAGCTGAAGGTGCTCCTTCTCTCCGGCCGGGCGCCGCGCGGGGAGGAGACCCTTCACTGCGACCTGCCCCTCGCGCGCCACCAGACGCGTCCGGAGATGCTCGTCTCGCACAAGAGCGGCAAGAAGTGCGAGACCCACTTTCGCCGTCTGCAGGATCTCGGGCGCTTCAGCCTCTGGGAGGCGACGACGCCCTACCTCCGCATGCACCAGATCATGCTGCACGCCTTCGAGGTCGGTCTCGGGGTGGTGGGGGACCGACGCTACGCCGGAGAGGGGCCGCTCTATCTCTCCCAGCTGAAACGCACCTTCATGCCAAAAGGGGACGAGGAAGAGGCCCCGCTGTATCCCGGTCCGGCGATGTACCTCGCCGAGATGATGGTCCCGATGCCGGAAGGTGGGCCCGTCACCATCGCGATGGATCACCCCAAGCGCTTCAACGCGCTCCTGCGCTCTCTCCTCCGCCACGGGCGATAAAGAGACCAGCGCGCTGCCGCCTTTTTCGCCGCCCTTCATTCAACCGGAATCCCCGTGCTCGAAACGGAGGACCCAGTGGCTGGAAGGACCTGACGGGCTTTACATGCCCGGCTTGTAGTAGACTGCCCAGACGGCGATGAGGCCGAGCACGAGAGTGGTCCAGTACCAGATCTGACCCATTGCCGGCTTGCGATTGATGAGGGCAATGAGACCGCCGAGAAGGAGCCAGGCGAGGATCTTGATGAGGACCCAGGTGGAGGTGTAGCTGTAACCAATGCGCTCGATCATGCCGAAGCCGCTGACGAGGATGGAGACGAGCCCGACCCCGCTTGCAGTGGCGCCAAACTTGCGCAACGCGGCGCTCTCCGAGCCGAGCAGACCCCGCGCGATGAGCAGGCCGTAGGCGGAAAAGACCAGGAGAATGCCGAGGAGGTGGAGGAGGAAGTAAAAGGTACCGTTGGGATGCGCCATGACGGTGAAGAGTGATGGCCCGTCGGGCTCGAACCGCGAGGCGAAAAGTGCGCGGTGCAAACCTGCGCCGGATCTGCCGCCGCCTCGACCACGCCACCGGAAGGAAGAGCATGACTGCACGTGGGACGAAGGGCAAGCGAGTCCGGGTGCGCCGACCTCCCCGTCGGCGACAAAGAAAAAAACCCGCCTCCGGTTGAACCGGGGACGGGTTGAAAGCCAAACACGCTGAGCGCGGGCCGGCTACTCGCTACGAAGTTCCTCGAGG
>JBKHAU010000492.1:0-2525 GCA_046542725.1 Opitutales bacterium | reverse complement strand
GCGGCGGCGGCGGCCGCGCTCTGGCTCGAGCCCGCGATCGGGTTCCCCGTCGTGTTGCTCGGCTCGGCGGTGGGCGGTGTTGCCATCTTCAGTCGCCGCTCGGTGCATTCACCGTTCATCTGGTCGATCATCGGGGCGGGCCTGGTGGTCGGCGCATGGCTCCTCGACGGACTCCCCTGGGAGGTGCGCACGGGCGAGTTGCGCTATGTGCATCCGCTCTATGCCGTGGCGTGGCTGGGGCTGGGCGCGGGACTGGAGCAGCTGGAGCGGGCGCGGGCACGCGGGGTCAATCTTCGCCGGGGCGCACTGGCGCTCGGTGTCGCGATGGCTGGTCTCCTCCCGCTCGGCTGGGTGCAGGTGCGAGAGGGCTACGCCGGATGGCTCTACCCCGGGGTGGCCTTGCGTCGCCTCTCACCGCTCGACGAGGGCCTCGTCTTCCCTCATGCGGGGGCATGGCTGGGCGCTGCTTCGGGCTGGGAAATCGCTTTCCTCCTTCTCCTGCCGCTGGCGACGGCTGGTTTGCTCGCCTGGGTCTGGTGGCGGCGGCTGGAAGGGGTTTCCCGGGGAGGCATTGTCCCGCTTCTCAGCCTCGCGCTGCTGCTCGGTTTGCTCGTCCTGATGAGCCTCGTCCGGGTGCGGTGGGGCGTCGTCCTCGGCGTGCTCTGCCTGCCCGCGTGCCTCTGGCTCCTCACCGCCCTGGGGGCGCGTCTTCGCCGACCCCTGGCTGGAGCGGCGGTGGTCTACGCCGGCCTGTCCATCGCGTGGCAATGGGGCGACGACGCGGGCCACTTTGCCCGCCCCGCGGGGGGGGAGGGGGTCCCGCGACCGGGCGACCTCGAGGCCCTGGTCCACCGCGGGTTTGCCCATTGGCTCGCGGCCCGCACCGAGGCCGAAGGAGTCGAAGTGCTGGCCCCACCGGAGTTGTCCGACGCACTTCGCTTTCATGGCGCGCGATCCGCCCTCATGTCCACGGCCTGGGAGGACTATGCCGGTCAGATCGCCGCCTCGCGCCTGCTCAGCGCGCCGGAGGCGAGTGAGGCGGAAGCGGTCCTGGCGGCCTTCGGCATCACCCATGTGGTCCTGGCTTCGTGGGATCCGGTCTTGCCGCTCCTCGTGCGGGAGCCACTCGAGGAGGAGCAGGACACGCTCTACGATCGACTCGAGCGCTGGGTGCTTCCGCCCTTTCTGCGGCCGCTGCCCTACCACTTGCCCGACGAGCCCGCCTTTGCGGCCGAAAAGCTGGCCGTCTTTGAAGTCACCGACCTGCAGGATCCCGCGCTCGCGCTCGCTCGCTTGGCGGAATACTTCGTTGAGATGCGTCGTCCGGAGCCGGCGGCTCTCGTCGCCCAGGCCCTGGCGCAGAACCATCCCGACGATCCCAATGCTTGGATCGCCCGGGCTCTCGTCGCCAGGCAGCAGGGCGATGAGACCGGCTTTCGCAGTCTTTCGGCGAGGCTCGCCGAAGCGACGCGTGATCGGCAGTGGTGGTCCACCTGGGACCGCGAGGTCCAACGCATCGCGGTGCTCGCGGCCGCGGCGAACTGGGACCTGGTGCGCCGTGAGTTGGCGCCGCTTTTGTCCTCCGCTTCTCGAGAGAGCCTCCTCACGCTCACGCCCCTTCAAGCCGACCAGCTTCGCCGCTTGATGCACCTACTCGAGCTATCGTTCAACGACCCCGCGCTGCACGCGCTCCTCGTGGAGCTTGCCGCGGTCTACGCCCCGTAGTGTGAGGGTCACGGTGGACGCTCCCCGGCTCAGGCGCGGCCCGCGAGAACCTCGCGTTCGTAGGTGCGGATGGGGTCCATCAGGGCGGTGTCGACGGGCGCTTCGTATTGCGCGCAGAACTGGGCCCAGACGGCGCCGAAGGGGAGGGACTTGGCGGCCTCGAAGAGGGCGAGGCGTGTGGTGTAGTCGCCCGCCAGTTCGGCCTCGCGCAGTTTCGCTGTCGGCTCGAGGAGGGCAATGAGGAGGGCGCGCTGCATGTTGCGCACGCCGATCGCCCAGGCCGCGATGCGGTTGATGCTCGCATCGAAGAAATCGAGGCCGATGTGGGTGCGGCCGAGGAAGTCGCCCACGACGAGTTCGCGTGCGGTGGCGAGGAGGTCGTCGTTGAGCGTGATGACGTGGTCGCTGTCCCAGCGCACCCCGCGGCTGACATGAAGAAGGATCTCGGGGAGGAACTGGAGGACGGCCGAGACCTTGTCGGCGATCGATTCGGTGGGGTGGAAGTGGCCGGCGTCGAGACAGTAGAGGATCTCGTTTTTCAAGGCGTAGCCGAGGTAGAACTCGTGTGAGCCGACGACAAAGCTCTCGGAGCCGATGCCAAAGAGCTTGCTCTCGACGGCGTCGAGGTGGTGGGCCTTGTCGAGGGGCTTCGCGAGGATGCTGTCGAGGGCGGCGGCAAGGCGGACGCGCGGCGCGACACGGTCGGCCGGGGTGTCCTTGTAGCCGTCCGGTATCCAGATGTTGGTGACGCAGGGGGTGCCGAGTTCGCGGCCGAAAGCGGCCCCGATCTCGCGCGTGCG
>JBKHAU010000491.1:0-2528 GCA_046542725.1 Opitutales bacterium | reverse complement strand
GCGAGACGGCGCGGCAGACCGATGGCTTTGGCCCCGGGCTCGATACGGTCACGCTCGTGCGGAGGGCTGGAGGGTCGCTCCACCGCAGCGGGGCGCCCCGTCGGGATGAACCGCGCGGCAAGCCGGCAGAGTGATCAGGACTGGCCCGGGGCGCGCGCGACCGAGACAGTCTCTCGTCCTTGCCGGAGGCTCACCTCTTGGAAAGCGACGGCCTCGATCGACTGCGCATCGATCTGCTCGAGGCGCTCGAGGTTGTGCAACTCCTTCGCGGCGCGGTCGGTCGCCTCGTGGGACACCTGAATGACCTCCTTGTCGAAATCCGGGTGCCGTTCCGCCTCGAGCCGCATGATCTGCATCTCGTTGAGATAATTGAGAAAGATGTGATGCACCCCGCGCACGGTGGCGCGAAAGACGCCGAGGGTATCCTCGTGCCGGGCCACTTGTTGACGGTAGGCGCGTCGTGAGAGTTCGAAGACGAGCACGCCGGAGACGAGCACATACAACCATCCCTTCAGGGTCTGCCAGAGGCCGTGCGGCGCGGCGGCGGGCACGAAGAGTTCCACCGCCCGATCCGAGAAAAAGATCCACAGAAAACCAAAGACGAGATAGATGAGAGTGATCCTGAAGTAAGGCTTCATGGGCAGGGGAGAGGACGACGTGAACACGCACCGCACGGGCGGCAGGCGAAACCGTCGCAGACCAGGACAACCCCGGGAGAGAAGCCCGCATCGCGGGCGCTGGCAAGTCGACAATGGCCGAGCCCCGCCTCGCCCTGGCGCGTTCCCTCGCGCTCAGCCTGCGGGGCGCAGGTACGGCGCGATCCCCGTCATGATGAGGTGGACCGAAATCACGATCAGGAGCATCCCCATGAGACGCTCGGTGGCGCGCATCGCCCGCGGGCCGAGAAGCCGCGTGATGACCGGGGCGAGGAGCAGGATGAGGCACGAGACACTCCAGGCGAGCAGCACCGCGACTGAGCCTGCAAGCCAGTCCGAAGTGCCCAGACCCGAACCGCTGCGCATCAGGATGACGGTTGCGAGCGCACTCGGCCCGGCGAAGAAAGGGATCGCGATGGGGACGAGAAACGGTTCGCCGTCGAGCTCCTCGACAAGCCCCTCGCCCTGCTTGGGGAAAACCATGCGCAGGGCGATGACGAGCAGGACGACGCCCCCCGCGATGCGCACGTCGTCCGTCCCCACGCCCATCAGCTCAAGGAAGAGCGGCCCCGCAAAGAAGAAGAGGAGGAGGGCGACGAGGGCGAAGAGCGACTCGCGCAAGACGACCCAGCGCCGGCGTTCGGGCGCGATATCCTTCACCGCCGCGACGACCACCGGCATGTTGCCGATGGGGTCGAGCACGAGCACGAGGGTAAAGACGGCGGTCCAGAATTCCACAAGGGCGACGGTGCCGCGCCGGAAATGTCCGCGCAAGGGTCTTCGCGGGCGCCCGAGAGCTTGAAGACGCGCTTTGCCATTGGCATCCCAAAGCCGGGGCCTATGCCGGTGCCATGGATTCGTTGGATACGACCTACGCAGGGCTCGTCGCCCATCTCAAACGCCTCGACCAGCTCGGCTCCGTGAGTGGCCTGTTGGGTTGGGACGAGCAGGTGAATCTCCCCTCCGGCAGCGCCGACCATCGCGCCGAGCAGAACGCCCTCCTCGCTGAACTCGCCCACCGCGAGGCGACCGCTCCCCAGGTCGGTGCTTGGCTCGATGCCCTCGAAGCGCAACGGGACGCGCTGAGCGCGGACCAGCAGGCCGTGGTGCGTGATGCCCGCCGCGACTATGCCCACGCCACACGCCTTCCCGGTGAGTTCATCGCGCGCCGGACCAAGGCCCAAAGCGCCGGCTACCATGCCTGGGTGGAGGCGCGCGCGCAGGACGATTTCGAAGCCTTTCGCCCCCACCTCGAGGCGAATCTCGCCCTCGCCCGCGAGGAAGCGGACTTCCTCGACGCCCCGGACCCCTACGACTTCTGGCTCGACCAGTTCGACCCGGGCCTCGACCGGAAGACCGTCGAACGCCTCTTCGGGCCGCTCCAGCCGGCCCTTCGCGAACTCGCTGAGCGGATCGAAAAGTCGGGGCATACGGTCTCCACCGAGGCGCTCAAGGGCTTTCCCGTCGACGGCCAGGAGCAGTTTCTCACTGCCGTCGTGCGTTCCTTCGGCTTCGACTTCCAGCGTGGGCGGATCGACCGCTCGGTGCATCCCTTCTGCGGGGGACATCCGCTCGATGTGCGCATGACGACGCGCTTCGACCCGGACAACCCGCTCGACTCGCTCTCCAGCGCGGCCCACGAGTGCGGCCATGCGCTCTATGAACAGGGGCTCCCGCGCGAGCATCTCGGGACCGCCCTCAGCAGCGCCGTCGGCATGGCGGTGCATGAGTCGCAGAGCCGCCTCCGGGAAAACCAGGTGGGCCGCAGCCGCGCCTTCTGGCAGGCCTGGGAAGGCGACTACCGCGCGCTCTTCGGCCCACAGTTGGCGGAGGTCTCGAGCGAGGAGTTCTTTCGCATGGTCAACCGCGTGG
>JBKHAU010000490.1:0-2530 GCA_046542725.1 Opitutales bacterium | reverse complement strand
ATGAACGCAGATAGGGCGTGTGCCCCGAAGCATCTGCTTCCATCCGCGTGGATCTGCGGTCCGAATTTCAAATTCCATTTATCCATCATGGCGACCAAGACCATCGAAGACATCGACCTGAAGGGTCAGCGCGCGCTTGTGCGCGTGGATTTCAACGTTCCGCTCGACGGCGAGACGATCACCGACGACTCCCGCATCGTGGCGGCCCTGCCGACCATCCGCTACCTCTCCGAAAAGGGGGCCAAGGTCATTCTCTGCTCCCACCTCGGCCGGCCGAAGGGAAAAAAGAACCCCGAGTACTCCCTCGCCCCGATCGCCAAGGCACTCTCCGCTCAGCTCGACCAGCCGGTCACCTTTGTCCCCGACTGCATCGGTGATGAGGTCAAGAACGCGGTCGACGCGATGAGTGAAGGCGATGTCGTCCTCCTCGAAAACGTGCGATTCTACGCCGGCGAAGAGAAGAACGATCCGGCCTTTGCCGAGCAGCTCGCGGCCTGCGCCGACCTCTATGTCAACGACGCCTTTGGCACTGCCCACCGCGCCCACGCCTCGACCGAGGGTGTGACCAAGTTCCTGAGCCCGAGCGTCTGCGGCTACCTCATCGGCAAGGAACTGACCTTCCTCGGGGAGAAGACGGCCCATCCCGAGCGACCCTTCGTCGTCATCCTCGGTGGCGCCAAGGTGAGCGACAAGATCAGCGTCATCGACGCCCTCCTCGACAAGGCGGACACGATCCTCATCGGTGGCGCGATGGCCTATACCTTCCGTCTCGCTCTTGGGGGCAAGGTGGGCGACTCGCTCTCCGAACCGGACAAGGTCGACACCGCCAAGGCCGCCCTCGAGAAGGCCAAGGCGAAAGGCGTCGAGTTCCTCCTCCCGGTCGACAACCTCGTGGCCAACAAGCTCGACTTCGGCGGCAAGAGCCTGGGCGACACAAAGGTCGTGCGCGGCGACATCGAGGACGGCTGGGAAGGCGTCGACATCGGCCCCGACACCGCCGCCAAATACGCCGAAATCGTGCGCGGTGCGAAAACCGTCCTCTGGAATGGCCCGATGGGCATCTTTGAAATCAAGGACAGCGCGAAGGGCACCTTCGCGGTCGCCGAGGCCATCGCCAGCGCCGACAACCTCTCGATCATTGGCGGGGGCGACTCCGTCAAGGCGATCAAGCAGAGCGGTTACTCCGACAAGGTCACCTTCATGAGCACGGGCGGCGGCGCCAGTCTCGAGTTCCTCGAAGGCAAGGATCTGCCCGGCGTGGTTGCTCTTGACCAGAAATAGGGCCGATCTAGCCTCCAACCTTCACTTTCGGCCCGCACGAGATCGTTCGGTGCGGGCCACCGCCAAAAAGGACTCTCCATGTCGCAAACCATTCGCAAATACCTCATCGCGGGGAACTGGAAGATGAACAAGACGTCCGCCGAAGGGGCGGATCTCGTGCGCGAGATCAATCTCGCCGTCGGCCAGGAAACCGAAGTGGGCGTGTGCGTCTGCCCGCCCTTCACCGCCCTCGAGGCGGCCGCGAAGGAACTCGCCGACTCCAACGTGCAGCTGGGCGCGCAGAATATGTATCCAAAGTCTGAGGGGGCTTACACCGGCGAGATTTCGCCCGTCATGCTCCGCTCGCTCTTCTGCAACTTCGTCATCCTCGGGCACAGCGAGCGCCGCGAGTATTTCGGCGAGACCGATGCCTTCATCAACGAGAAGGTGAAGGCCGCTCTCGAGAGCAACCTCAAGCCCATCGTCTGCGTCGGCGAGACGCTCGAAGAGCGCGAGGCCGGTGACATGATGAAGGTCGTGAAGGGTCAGCTCGAGGGCTGCCTCGCCGATGTCGCCGACGAAGCGGCTGACCCCATCGTCATCGCCTACGAGCCCGTCTGGGCCATCGGCACGGGCAAGACCGCCACGCCCGAGATGGCGCAGGAGGTGCATGGCATGATCCGCGCCTGGCTCGGTGAACGCTTCAGCCCCGCCATCGCGAGCAAGATCCGCATCCTCTACGGCGGTTCGATGAAGCCCGGGAACGCGAGCGAACTGCTCGACCAGGAAGACATCGACGGCGGCCTCATCGGCGGCGCCGCGCTCAGCGCCAAGAACTTCGTCGAACTCGTCACCATCGCCCGCTCGAAGGCGTAGGACACCGCTCCGCCGGCGAGCCCAGCGGACATCGTTCTTTTCCTTTCACGCCCTTTCCGGCTGCGCGCCGGAAAGGGCGTTTTTTTGCGTGGAAAGGGGACTTGGCGGGAAGGAGCCGGTGCGTCGTTCGGGCGCGGTTGACCACTTCGCCTGCGTTGCCCGACTTCCGCCGTCTTACCGGGAGCCTTGTTGGGCGATGCGGGGTGGCGGGCGACCAGAGCCCGTCTGTGTCCACTCCTTTCTAAACCTTTCACCATCGCAGCACAAGTGCGCCCGGGATCACCGACGTCCCCGTCGGCCTCCAGCGTGAGCCCGGGAGCGCCGACGTCCCCGTCGGCCTCGAGACGTAGAGTGCCACCGACCGTTTCGCCCCGGCACCGACGGCGTCGGACCT
>JBKHAU010000489.1:0-2539 GCA_046542725.1 Opitutales bacterium | reverse complement strand
CCCGAAGGCCATGAGGGGAACGCCGTCCTTCGTCATGAAGGAAGGGATGATGGTGTGGAAGGGGCGCTTGCCGGGCGCATAGGCGTTGGGGTGGCCCTCCTCGAAGGTGAAGGCGGTGCCGCGGTTCTGGAAACCGAAGCCAAGGCCGGGCGGGCAGACTCCCGAGCCCATGCCGGCGTAGTTGCTCTGGATGAGCGACACCATGTTGCCCTCCGCATCGGCGGTGCAGAGGTAGACCGTATCGCCCTTCTGGAAAAAAGCGGGGTCGAGAGGAATCTCGCGGGCGGCGCGGGCCGGGTCGATGAGCGCACGACGCTCGTCGGCGTAGGTCTTGGAGAGGAGGCGCGCGAGGGGGATCTGACTGAAGGCGGGGTCGCCGTAGAGGCGGGCGCGGTCGACGTAGGCGAGCTTCTTGGCTTCGATCAGGGTGTGGATGTAGTCGGCGCTGCCGGACCCCATCCCCGCGAGGTCGTAGGCCTCGAGCAGGTTGAGCATCTGCAGGGCGGCAATGCCCTGGCCGTTGGGTGGAAGTTCCCACACGTCGTAGCCGCGGTAGTTCGTCGAGACCGGCTGGACCCATTCCGCTTCATGGGCGGCAAAGTCCTCGTAGCGCAGGAAGGAGCCGTGCTGCTCCAGCCAGTCCGCTATCGTGCGCGCCATCTCGCCCTTGTAGAAGGCGTCCGCCCCACCCTCGGCGAGCCGGCGGTAGGTCTCGGCGAGAGCGGGATTGCGCCAGAGTTCCCCCTTCGCGGGAGCGCGCTTCCCGTCGACCGTGAAGGTCTCGGCGAAGCCCGGAGACTCCGCCAGCTGACGCACGCCGTGAGACCAGTAAAAGGCGATGAGCTCCGAAACCGGATGGCCGTTCTCGGCATAGGCGATCGCGGGAGCGAGGACCTCGCTCATGGGCACCGCCCCAAACCGCTCGTGCAGGGCAAACCAGCCGCTCACCGCGCCCGGCACACTCACACTCAGGGGGCCGGAAAAGGGCAGCGCCTCGAGTCCCGAGGCCTCGAGATGGGCGCGCATCTCGGCCGCGGTGGTGCCGCGTGCGGTGCGGCCGCTGGCGTTGAGCCCGTAGAGCTGCCGCGTCTTGGCATCCCAGACGAGGGCGAACAAATCGCCGCCGATGCCGCCGCCGACCGGCTCCATGAGACCGAGGCAGGCGTTGGCCGCAATCGCGGCGTCGATGGCGTTGCCCCCCTCGCGCATCACCTCGAGGGCGACCTGAGTGGCCAGCGGCTGGCTCGTCGCCGCCATGGCATGGGGGGCGAGGACCTCGCTGCGTGTGGCGAAGGCTTTTCCGGTGAGGCGGTCAGCGGCCATGAGGGCAGTCACAGCCGGGCCGACGAAAATGGCAAGGAGGAGCGCGCGGACGCGGCAAAAGCGAGAGCGAGAAGACATCGCCCCAAGGCAAAACGCCGCGGCACCCAAACGCAAGCGGCATGGCGCCCACCCCGACAGGCACCAGAAATGGCCTTCCCTTTCGCGGCGCACGACCTAGCCTCCTGCCTCCTTATGAAACTCGTCGTAGTCGGAGCAGGCGAAGTCGGCAGCTACCTGAGCGCCCAACTCAGCGAGCAGGGGCACGACGTCACCGTCATCGAGCAAAACCCGGAGACCTGCCGTCAGCTCGACGAGATGCTCAATGTGCGCGTGGTGCGGGGCAACGGGAGCAGTGCCTCCATTCTCAAACAGGCCGAGGTGCAGCACTCCACCTTCTTCATGGCGATGACAAGCGACGACCAGTCGAACCTCATCGCCTCCTCACTCGCCAAGTCGCTCGGCGCCGAAACGGTCATTGCCCGCATCCACGACTCGACCTACGCCGACACTTCACACTTCGACTACCGCGCTCACTTCGGGATCGATATCCTCATCAACCCCGAGATGCTCTCCGCCATCGAGCTGGCGAAGTCGATCCGCAACCCCGCCCGCGTCGCGGTGGAGAATTTTGCCCGCGGACAAATCGAGGCGCAGCGTTTCCAGGTCGACCCGAAGTCGAAGTATGTGGGCCGCTCCCTGCGCGACATCAAGCTGCCCCCGCAGGTGAAGATCGGCTACATCACGCGGGGGGACGAGCAGGACGTGCCGACGGCCGACACGGTGCTCGAGGCCGGCGACCTCCTCACCGTCTTTGGCGGAACCAACGAACTCTACAACCTGCGCGCCAAGGTCGACCCGGAGTCCACCGGGCAGTCGCGCCGCGTCGCTATCTTCGGTGGCAGCGAGGTGGCCGTCTCGCTCCTACGCCTCCTCAGTGGTCCGCGCTTCAAGGTCCGCGTCATCGAAAAGCGGACGGAAAAAAGCGAGAGGCTCGCCGCCCTCTTCCCCAACGCCACGATCATCCAAGGCGACGGCACCTCCCTGCGATTGATGGAGGAAGAACAGATCGGCTCGGTCGACTACTTCGTTGCCTCCACTTCGGACGACGAGCGCAACATCCTCACCGCGGTGCAGGCCCACAAGCTCGGCGCAAAGCACGTCCAGGCGATCATCACGAAGAGCGACTACGAGGACATCCTCCTCAACATGCGCTCCC
>JBKHAU010000488.1:0-2548 GCA_046542725.1 Opitutales bacterium | reverse complement strand
GCTTGCCTGGCTCCTCCAGGCGCTCGGTGCGCCGGCCCTCTTTATCGGCCTGATGTGTTTATCGCAGGGTGGCTGCGGAGTCGACCGGTGCGCAAGTGGACCTGGGTGGGCGGCGCCCTCGTGCAGGGTCCCGCGGTGGCAGGCTGCGCCTTTGTCGCCCTCACGCTGGGCGGGGTGGCGGCGGGAGCGGCGGTGCTGGGGCTCGTCGCCGCCTTCAGCCTCGCCCGGGGCTTCAGTTCGATCTCGTCCAAGGATGTGCTCGGGAAAACCATTCCCAAGACCCGGCGGGGCCAGCTCTCGGGCTGGATGTCGTCGGCCAGCGGGGTCATCGCGATGGCCGCGGGCGCGTTTCTCGTCTTGGGCAATGGGCGGGACCAGGACGCGCCGCTCTACGCGGGGTTTCTCGCCGTCGCGGCCGGACTCCGGGTCCTCGCGGCAGGCGTCTACAATCGCGTGAAAGAGTTTTCCGGCGAGACGGGAGGCGGGGGCCATGCCTGGGCCCACGCGCGGGAGAAACTCGGGCTCCTGCGCACCGACCGCCCCTTCCGCAACTTTGTCCTCGTGCGCGCGCTGGCGGTGGGATCGGGACTCTCGGCGCCGTTTGTCATCTCCCTGGCCCACCGGGAGCTGGGTGGGGCGGCCCTCTGTCTCGGCGTCTTCATCATCGTCGACGGGTTTGCCGCGATGGTCTCGGCGCCTCTCTGGAGACGCCTCGCCGATGCCTCCAGCCGACGCGTTCTGCGGCTGGCAATGGGCCTCACGGCAGGGCTCCTCCCCGACGTGAGCGGGTAGAAGAGGGGCGAGGGCGTAGGCCGAGGAGGAGACGCTCAGGGGAGCCTATCGCGGTCAATGGTGCCCCCTCGCCCCCGATAGCTGAACATTTGTTTACTTCCAGGCGGGGCTGTGCTTCGCTGGTGGGGTCGTGTCCTTCATCGAATTACATAGCCGCAGTGCCTTCAGCTTTCTGCGCGGGGCCTCCACACCGGAGGATCTCGTGGCAGCGGCGGCGGCGGCGGGTTTGCCGGGGCTCGCACTGACTGACCGCATGGGGGTCTACGGGAGCGTGCGGGCGCATCAGGCGGCGCGGGAGGCGGGCTTGCGCGCCCTTGTCGGCTGTGAACTGGTGCTCGAAGATGATGCCGTGGTGCCCGTCCTGGTGCGCACGGCGGAGGGTTATCAACGCCTCTGCCAGCTCCTCACCCGCGCCCATCTGCGCGCACCGAAGGGCGAAGCGCGTCTGCGCTGGGCCGAGCTGAATCCCGAGACCACTGCCGGGCTGCTCGCGCTCTGCCCGAGCGGGGAGGCGGAGAGCCCCCTGCGGCGCGGCTGGGAGGCAGACGGGCAGGCGGGCTTCGAGTCGGCGTGGGGACGGCTCGCGCGTGCCTTTCCGCAAGGACAGCGCGCCGTCCTCCTGCAGCGCCATCACCAGCGCGGCGAAGCCCATTGGAATGCGCCGCACCTCGACCTCGCCGAGGCCACCGACACGCCGCTTATCGCCTCCAACGGCCCGCTCCACGCCCAGCCCGAGGGGCGCCGCGTGCAGGACGTTTTCACCTGCCTGCGTCACCACACCCATCTCGATGCCGCCGGGCGCCTCCTCGCGGCCAACGCTGAACGCCACCTCAAGGGTCCGCCCGCTCTGCGCCCGCTCTTCGCGGACCGGCCCGCAGCGCTCGAGGCCAGTGGTCATCTCGCCGAAACGATCGAGTTCAGCCTCGAGGACCTCGGCTACCGTTTTCCCGACTACCCGGTCCCGCCGGGCGAGACGCAGGCTTCGTTTCTCACCCAGACGGTCTGGGCGGGCGCCCGTCAGCGCTACCCCCGCCTCCGGCCCGCCACCCGCGCCCAGATCCAGCGCGAGCTCGACCTCATCATCCAGCTCGGGTTCAGCGGCTACTTTCTCATCGTCTGGGACATCATCCGCTTCTGCCACGCGCAGCAGATCCTCGTCCAGGGGCGGGGCAGCGCGGCCAACAGCGCGGTCTGCTTCTGCCTCGGCATCACCCCGGTCGACCCGCTCGCGAACAAGCTGCTCTTCGAGCGCTTTCTCAGCGAGGGGCGGCGCAGCTGGCCCGACATCGACCTCGACCTCCCCAGCGGAGAGCGGCGCGAAGCCGTCATCCAGGAAGTCTACCGTCGCTACCAGCCCAACGGGGCGGCCATGACGGCCAACGTCATCACCTACCGCGGACGCAGCGCGGTGCGCGAAATCGGCAAGGCCCTGCACTTTCCCGAGGACCTCCTCAACCGCTTTTCCGCGCTCTTCTCGCGCGGCGACTACCCGCACACGCTCGACTTTCGCGAGCAGATGGCGCAGGCCGGGATCCCCGCCGATCATCCCCGCGCGGGCGCCCTCGTCGCCCTCTACAAGCAGATCTACGGGCTGCCCCGCCATCTCGGTCAGCACTCGGGCGGCATGATCATTTGTCAAAACAAACTGGATACGGTGCTTCCCCTCGAGAACGCCTCCATGCCCAACCGCGTCGTGGCGCAATGGGACAAGGACGACTGCGAGGACATGGGCATCGTCAAGATCGACCTCCTCGGC
>JBKHAU010000487.1:0-2551 GCA_046542725.1 Opitutales bacterium | reverse complement strand
GCGGAAATATAGCCCGCGGTCAGTTGATCTCTGAGCCTCGAGAACATCGGGGTCATGTGTCTCTCATTCGCGTATATTCGCGTCCATTCGCGGTGGCCACCTACGCCTTCTCCGGCAGGCGCACCTCGGCGATGATGCGTTCCATATTGCGGCCGAGGATGTTGCGCTTGGCGTCCTCGCTGATGTCGGCGTAAACGACCCAGCCAAACTGGGGGGCGGGGTCGCGCATGGGGGTGTCGGAGCCGTAGATGACGCGTTCGGAGCCGACCTGCTCGCACATCCACTCGATCGTGCCGTTGGTCACGGAGGTGAAGGTGATTTCGCAGAAGCAGTTCGGATATTGGCGGGCGAGTTCGACGTGTTCGCGGCAGTGCTTCCAGCTCCAGCCGGAGTGAGCGAGGAGGAAATTGACGTTCGGATAGCGCGTTGCGAGGTCGTGCATCTCCTCCACGAAGTGGTCGGAGGGGTGCATCTTGGCAAAGAGGTGGTGGGCGTTGCCGTATTCCCACCACGGACGGTAGGCCTCGTGGTTGTAGGGCAGTCCCTGCCGCGGATGATATGGCTTGATGCCCATCATGCGGTGCTCCTCGTAGCAGAACCGGAGCTCTTTCTCCCAGTCCTCGACGTAGTGCGGGTCGAAAGTGGCGTAGGCGATGAACGCCTTGGGGGCGAGCCGCAGCGCCTCGATGGAATCGGCGTTGCCCAGTTCGTAGTCTGTCCAGATGCCGGTCCAGGGGCTGGCGCAGGTGATATCGACCCCGAGTCGTGCGTTGCGTTCGACGACGGCTTCGATGTCGGCTCCGTTCATGAAGACGCGCGTGGCACCCTGCGAGCCGCGATAGGTGAAGTGCGCGTGGGCGTCGATCACCACCATGTCGTCGATCGGCTGACCCTCGAGGGCGCGGGCGAGGATGGCATCGTCGGCGCGGGGGGCCTCATAGGGGGCGGGCGGTTCGACGCGAAGGAGGCGGGCGAGGTTGCCCCCCGCGATGGCATCGCGCTGCGCCGTTGTCAGTTCGGAATAATCGACGTAGGCACGGGCCGCCCCGAGTGATTTCTCGAGCGCCTCGGTCCCGAAGAGGAGCCGTTCCGCGCCGATTTTTCGGCACCAGTATTCGAGCATGCGGTTGCCCTGATAGCTGGAGAACTCGAAGTGAATGTTCGCGCAGTGCTGCGCCAGTGGGGTGAGTTCGCGCGTGGCCTCCCAGCGCACGCCATGGAGCAGAATATTGAGTCGGGGATAGGTCTCCGCCACCCAGCGCAATTCGGGCCAGGAGATCTGCACGTTGGGGTGTCCCTCCTGTCCGCGGTCGATGATGAGCAGGATGCCGGCTTCCTCGAGCGTGCCGAGGAGCGGACCGAGGGAGAGGTCGTCGACCGGAAACTGAAAGACGCGTGGATACAGTTTCAGGGCTCGCACGCCGGCCGCTTCCATCTGCGCGACGAGCTTGTCGGGCGAGGGAAACTCGCCGGTGTGATGCGGCAGTCCCACCCAGCAGGGATGCAGGCGGTCGTGCTTTCGGCAGAGTTCGGTCACGATCGGGTTGCCGACATCGGGATGGGTCTCGGCCGCGACGTGGGCATAGATGAGCGCCCCGTGGATGGCGCAGCGCTCCATCTCCTGCAGGAGGGTGTCTGTCTTCCATGGCGCCAGCCGGTCTTTGCCGGCGCGTTTCCCGATGGCGGCATAGGAGTCGAAGTAGATCGTGTCGAGGGCCATGATTTTAGAGGGTGTCGCGGATCGCGTGGCGCATTGCCTCGAGAGTCGCCTCGATGTCCGCGGGTTGATGGGAATAGGTGATGAACCACTGCTCGTTGGCAAAGATGCCGAGCTCGTAGAGGCGGTTGAAAAGACGCTGGTGAAGACTCTCGGCGACGTCGCCGGCCGGGCTGAAATCGATCACCGCGCCGGGGTCGACCCCGACTGTGCGGGCCGGGAGACCGGTTTCCCGAAAGATCTTCTCGAAGCCTTCGCGCAGACTCCGTCCGAGCCGGGCGAGATGCGCCTGCACGGGCTCCCGGCGATAGATTTCCATCGCGGCGCAGGCGGCCGCCAGGGAGAGCGTCTCGCCGGCGTAGGTCGTCGTGATGATGGTCTGCCCGAGGGTCTCCATCCATTCCCGCTTACCCGCGTAGGCGGAAAGTGGATACCCGTTGGCGATGCCCTTGGCGTAGGCCGCCATGTCCGGCGTGACGCCGAAGTGCTCGGCCGCCCCGCCCGGGGCGAGGCGGAAGCCTGTGAGGATCTCGTCGAAGACAAGGGCGGTGCCGTGGGCGTCGCACTGCCCGCGGAGGTGCGCAAGGAAGCCCGGATCAGGCTCGAGGTGCCACTCGATGGGCACGACGAGGGCGGCGGCGAGCTTATCGCCATGCTCGGCAAACACCCGGTCGACAGCCGCGCGATCGCCGTAGGCCACCTCATGCACATAGTCCCCGAGGACCTGCGGGATGCCGGGTTTGGGCCAGGCGAGGGCAAACCAGTCCTGGTAACCGTGGTAGCCGACGGAGAGAAAGTGATCGCGGCCGGTTCGGCTGCGGGCGAGGCGCAGGC
>JBKHAU010000486.1:0-2551 GCA_046542725.1 Opitutales bacterium | reverse complement strand
TGGTTGAGAATGTGGGCCGCGCGACCGGCTTCCACTTCCGCTCCGGTGGGGCTTTGGGGAGTGGCCGCGACACGCAGGTTCGTGGTTTCGAGGACGACTCCCTCGTGGCGCGAGAAGTGGTGGAAGGTGAGCGCGCCAAGGGCGAGCAACGCCACCGCCCCACCGAGCACACGGGCCGCCGCATTCATCAGGGAACCGCGCTCCGGCCGCAGAAACCAGAGCAGCACGACGAGCCAGAAACCGCCCGCGCCCAACCAGCTCCAGGACCGCACGGACACGAGCGTGGCGGCTCGTTCGAGCGGTCCGCGCTCCTCCCAGTCAAACCCCGCGAGCGAGCGCACGAGGGCCAGCTGGGCGCGGGCATCGCGGTGGTTGGGGTTGAGCGCGAGGGCCTTGTGAAAATGGAGGCTGGCGCGTCCCCACTGCGCCTCGCGGGCGTAGGCGGTGCCGAGATTGTAGTGGAGATTGGCGGAGGAGCCGTGCATCAGGGCCGCCTCGTAGGCGGCGATGGCGGCGGCGGTCTCTTCGGCCGCGAGGGCGGCGTTGCCGCGCGCGAAGGCCTCCTCGATGGGCGACTGTGCCCACAGCAGCGCAGGAACGAGTGCGCTGCACGCGAAAATGAGACGGAGGAGCGGGATCGGCTTCATCGGCAAAAGGCGTTCAGGGGATGGCGCGAACGATGCGTTCGAGGCGGTCACGGTGCTCGGAGATGGAACCAGAGGTGCCCGCCAGGCCCGCATAGCGCAGGGCATCGGCGTCGCCGAAGAGCTGTGAGACGTCGTCCCGGCTCGCGGCCGCGACCTGCAGCCTTTCCAACTGCGTGAGGATCTCGGCAAGCGTGAGGCTCGCGGCCTGGCGACGACCGGGGAAATGCCGCCCCGCGGCCTCCTGCACGGTGCGCTGGGCAGCCGCAAAGAACGCCTCCGCGTCATCGCGCGCGGCCGCCTCTTCGGCGGTCTTGAGCCAGCGGCGCACGGTCTTCGAGGTGGAGACCCGGCGGGCGTAGGACTCGTCGCGAGAGAGCCGATGACGACGCCAGCGCAGCCCGCCCCAGAAGGCAAAGCCGAGGGCAAGCCCCCCTTGGGCGAGCCAGAACAGGGGCTGGCTCACGGTGGGTTGCACCCCGCCGCGCCACACTTCGCCCAGCTCGGCCCGAAACGGTCGCCAGTTGCGCGTCGCTTCGCGCGGGCTCGGAGCGGGGGAGGCCGCCGCGCGTTCGGTGAAATCGATTGCCTCGCCCCTTGCCGGAGCGGGCGCGACCGCCACCGGCTGGGGCGCGGCCGAGAGGTCGAGAAAAGTCTCGGAATAGGGGTTGAAGGCAGTCCAGGGAATCTCCGGCGTGGCGCTGATCGTCTCGTCCGCGGGAATGAGGAGATACTCGAAGCTTTTCGTGCCGGTGAAGCCGAGCTCGTCTGTCGGGGTAAAGTTGACCCGTGGCGGATAGAGCCGCCAGCCGGGCGTCTCGGGGATCTCGGGGGCGGCGACGCGGTCGAAGTTGCCGCTCCCGGAGAGTGCAAGGGTGAGCGTGACCGGCTCGCCTGCACGCACCGTCGAGGTGTCGAGCGAGACCTCGGAAGTGAACTGTCCGATGGCGCCGTTGAAACCGGGCAGGCGCCCTTCACGCGGAACCGGCCGAGCGGTGAGGACTTCTTCCGGGCCAAAGAGGAGCTTGCGCTCCGGGACCTGCCGGCGCCGGAAGAACGACTCCTCGTAGCGCGGATTCTGCGGGTCGATGAATTCGAACTGGGCCTGCGCGCGGACGGTGAAGCTGTCCGCCCGAATGGGCGTAAGCAGAAGCGACCAGATGACGGCGTGGTAGGTGACCCCATCCACCTGCTCGCGCCGGATATCCGGCTCCTCGGCCGCCTCCAGAAGAAGGCCCTCGCTCACCTCCACGTTGGGCTCGGGCTGCGAGGCCCGCAGATCGCTGCGGATGTAGACCTTGAGAAAGGCAGGGACCGTCTCGCCGACGAAGAAGGGCTTGTCCGGGAGGTCGAACTCGAACCGGAAGAGCTCGTTCGCCACCTCGTCGTCAGGGCGGACCCGCAGGGTGGCGGAGGGTAGGGTGTAGGTCTCGCCGTCGATCACGAGTTCCCGGGCGGGCACCGTGAAGGTGCCTTCGCGCGTCGCCGCAATGCGCCAGCTGAGGGTCGTGGAAATACTTCGCCGCGTGCCCCCGGCATCCATCACGAAGCTCTGCTGCGTCGAGACGTTGGGCTGTGTCCCGACAACCTGCAGACCCGCGATGGCAGGCGGCGGAACGCGGGGGGTGCCGCGGGTTTCAAAGCCCTCGAGGATCACCGCATAAGTGCCCAGTTCGCCCACGCTCAGCACCTCCGGCTGGAACCGCGCGGTCACCTCCTGGGCGCGCAACGCAGTGGCGAGGAGGCAGAGAACAAGCCCGCCAAGGGCGACGGGTGCATACTGTCGGAAGAAGTTCATTACCAGTCGCGACCAGAGCCGCGCGCTCCATCGGTGGCTTCGCGGCTTGCCGGCAGTTTCTTTTCGGACTCGCGCAGGGCGTTCAAGAGTTCTCTCGCCTGTTCCTCGG
>JBKHAU010000010.1:0-14239 GCA_046542725.1 Opitutales bacterium | reverse complement strand
GCAACTGGTAGGACTCCACCAACCAGGCCAGGTTCTGCATGATGAGCCGTCCCCACTCCGTAAACTCCGCCGTCCCGGGCTCGAAGACGGCCCGCTGCCGGAGGTCGTAAACGATGATGCGCAGCCCGTCGTCGGTCACCTGTATCTTCACCGGCTCGGCCTTGAGGTTCTCATCGACATCGAGCATGCGATAAAACTCGCGCGCGATCTCGTGCAGCAACCCCATCTCGACGATGCTCGTCACGACATTGCTTTCGGGCGAGGTGTCGACGCTGGCCTCGCCCTCGAGCACCCCGGCGGAGCGGTCGAGGGGTGAGTTGAAGGGATTCTGGAAGTAGCGCGAAGTGGCCTGCAGTATCTCGGTGTCCTGCGAGAGGATCCAAAGCACCAGAAAGAGGGCCATCATGGCGGTGACGAAGTCCGCATAGGCCACCTTCCAAGCTCCACCACCGCCTTTGCCTGCCATCGTCCGTCTCCTCCCTTAGTGACCGATGGCCTTGAGCCGGTCCTCGAGTTCGTCGGGGCCCATCTGCAGGCCCTCGGGGAGGGCGCGGCGCGCGATCTCCAGAGCCATGATCGGCGAGAGCCCCCGAGTGAAGCCCACGATGGCCTCGGCAAGGGCCTTGTAAAAGCTGTGTTGCACGTTGTAGCGAAACTCGAGGGCCTTGTTCATCGGGTTGATGAAGCCATACGCGGCGAAGATGCCGAGAAAGGTTCCGGTGAGCGCCGCCGCCACCTTATAGCCGACCGACTCCGGTCCATCGGCGATCGAGCCCATCGTATTGATGATACCGAGGACAGCCGCGACGATCCCGATTCCCGGGAGCGAGTCACCGATGAGGGTGAGTACCCCGGTGGTCTCGTGGGCCTCCTCCTCGATCCCCTTCAACTCGGACTCGATCAAGCCGGAGAGTTGCTCGGGCTTGATCTTGCCGTCGATCACCGGACGCATCGAATTGCAGAGCAGGGAGACCCGCTTGTGATCGGCCATAAAGCTCGGGTAGCGATTGAAGATCGGGCTGCTCGCGGTGTCGGAAAAGTGTTCGTCGAGAGCGAGCAGACCATTGCGCCGCCCGAGCATGAAGAGCTCATAGAGCAGCTTGAACATCTCGTCCACCTCGGTCGAACTGACGGCTCCGCCCTTGAGCGAACCGAGCAGATCGGCCATCAGCTTCTTCATCACGCCGATGGGGGTCGAAATGACAAACACACCGATCGTGATACCCCCGATGACGACGAACTCCGAGACGTGGAGCAGGACGATGGGGTTTCCTCCCGCGAGCATGAAGCCCACGAGCATCGAAGCCATGACGATGACACTGCCGACGATGATCAGCATGCGCTACTTCTTCCGGGTCGACTCGCGGTGTTCGACCATTTCGCGCAGCATCATGACGGCGCGGGCGTGCAACTGGCAGATGCGGCTCTCCGAGAGGCCCATCACTTCGGCGATCTCGGCCAGACGCATGTTTTCGTGGTAATACAAAGCGAGGACCTGGCGGATGTTTTGCGGAAGCCGCTCGATGGCCTCGCGCAGCACGACGATGCGCTCCCGCTCTTCCACCCGCTCGCGAGCATTGAGGGTGGTGACATCGGAAAGCTGCTGGTGGCGGTCGGCCCCGCCGTCTCCGCCATCGGCGTCGATCACCTGGTCGAGGTGCATGATGGTGATGGGGCGAACCGCTTCCTCGAGCTGCATGAGGTCGCGCTCCTCCATCTCCATCGCGTCGGCCAGTTCCTTCGTCTCGACCGGACGACCCAGCTCCTGCTCCAGCTCCGTGCGCTTCTTGTTCAACTCCCGGGCCTTGTGCCGAAGGCGGCGAGGCATCCAGTCGAGGTTGCGCAGTTCATCGAGGATGGCGCCGCGGATACGGAGGGCGGCGTAGGCGCCGAAGGTGCTTTCCTTCTGCGGGTTGTAGCGGTGGAGGGCTTTCATCAACCCGACCAGGCCGATGGAGTAGATGTCCTCCGCTTCGACGTGGGGCGGGATGAAGATACGCATCTTCGCCACGATCGATTTGACCAGTGGCAGATAGCGCTGGGCGACCTCCCCGAGCGTTTCCTGTTTTTGTCCCTTGGCGGTGTAACGACCGGAGGCAGAGGAAGTGGATGGGGTGGACATCGGAGAAGCGAACGGTGGTGATTAACGGAGGAGAGAAGAAGTTCGTGACGAGGTCAGGCCCGGGAGGCGCTCCGGGAGGCGGGAGCCGGGGAGGCTTCGGGCTCGTCGATCTCGTCGGTCTCGTCGAAATCGGGCTCGAGGCTCGAATTCAGATAACTGGTCACGCCGCGACCGATGTAGCACCCGACGAGGCAGGCGACACAGGCGGTGAAGATCGCCGAGGCCGGGTCTCCGCTCACGGCCAGGCGGCCGAAGAAGGCGAGGAGAAAGGCGAGGAAACCTGCCCAGAGAGCGACGAGGCGCTCGGGGACGGCGATGAAGCGGGGGGAGGTGTCACCTTCGGGCATCAGGACTTGAGGTTCAGGTGAGCGGGAAAGGTCTGGGCGAGGAGCGCCGCATGGAAGTCGTCACGCCGACCGCCGGTGACACTCGGGCTGTCGCTCGCAAAGAGCGGACTGCAGCCGCAGGCGAGGAGAAAGTCCCAGAGCCGGGCCGGATTGTGTGCCTCGTCGAGGTGCGATAGCACGACGTGGGTGGGCCGCACGCACTCCAGGGTGCGAACGAGATGAAGAAGATGCTCTGAGTCGAAAGCCGCATGCGAAACGAATACACGTGTCCTCACCCCTAAGTCGTCCAGGCGCGTCCCGACTTGACGCCAAGTCTCAAAATCGCGCGAAGGGATGCCCGGCACGTCCCAGAACACTTGCTCGGTGGGGGCCAGGGCGGCGCGCTCCTCCGTCACAAGGGGCACCTGCATGAGCTCGCAAAAGGCGCGCAGCGATTCCACCGAGTTGGGCTGCTCGAGTTCGAGCGTGCTCACGAGCGGTTGCTCTTCGCGGAGGAAGACGGAGGCGGTGAGTTCCTTGCAGAGGGCCGTCGATATGCCGCTCCCGGGGGTCCCCAGAAAGGCGATCTGGCCGGTCGCCGGGGCGCTCGGGAGGCCGCGGTAGCGCTGCCAGAGGAAGCCGACAAAGGCGTCGAGCTTCTGCGCCCAGGCCTTGCCGGCGAGTTCACGCGGGTCGACCGAGGAGGCGAAGTCGGCGAGCAGCGCAGCGCTGAAACCGAGCCGCCGCAGGATCGAGCGCAGGTCGCGCCCGCCCTCCACGAGTGGCTTGTCGGCGCCCAGGTCATACTCGCGAAGGGGGGCCGCGCGGGACGTTTCAGGCGCCTTCGTCTCCTCCGCTTCGTCCTCCGCGGGGGCTCCGCGATAGGCCACTTCAGGAAGCGGGCGACGCCGGCTCCCCGGTCCATAAGCGGGCGTGGCGGCACTTCCAGCCGCGCTCTGGGGGCTGGCCGAAGGGGTCTCCGGGGCCGTCTCGAGAGACGCCGGCGGGATCATCGCCACGACCTCGAGCTTGGATCCGCCAAGGAGGCGGCCGAGACCCTGTCCCCCCAGTTGCTCAACCGCCACGACGCGCGCCTTGGGGCCCATCCGCTCATGGATGATGCGCACCGCTTCCTCCGCCGTCTTGGCGTGAAAGCGATACTTCTTGCCCGGCACGAGGGCCGCCTGGGAAGGGGACTCGGAGACGAGGGTGCTCATGCGGTGAAAAGCGCGAGGGAGAAAAGGAACACAGGTGAAGCAGAGATCGTCATGGCCATACCCTCCTGAGCAACGGGGGTGCCACGAGGCTTACAAATTGTCTTAAGCGACTGTCCTGCAGCGCCTTAAATTCTCGTATAACTTCTTGGACGAGGGTCTCCGGAAAGGCCTTCCGAACCCTGCGGAAAAGATTGTCGCCCCGCCCACACGGGCGAGTGAGCAAGCGTCCTGCGGCGCGGCCCGAGCCGACCTCGAAGCGGCCCCCGAAGGTCGCCCTCCCCGCCACCGGGGGGAGGAGCGGCCCCGCCAGCCTGCGCGCGAGCGCGCCGCGCACCATACTACGCCGCGCTCGCCCCGCGCGCGGCCGGCGCGGGCACGGAGCCGATCGACTGGATGCGCACCTCGGCTGGCACCTCGACATAGGAGAGGCAGGCGAAGCGCGGCAGGTGCGCCCCGAAGAATCGGCGGAAGGCACCGCGCAGCTCGGCCGAGAGGAGCAGGACGGGGGCGGCCTCACCCTGCCCGATCAGGCGCTCAAAGCCCTGCAGGCGCTCGACGAGGTGCTGCGTCGTGGCCGGGTCGACCATGAGGGCAAACTCCGTCGGCCCCTTCTGCACCTGGCCCGCGAGGGCCGCCTCGAGTTCGGGCGCGAGGGTGATGACGGGCAGCTCGCCCTCGTCGTTGAGGAACTGCTCGACGTAGTAGATGCTCAGACGACGGCGGATCTGCTCGGTGAGCTCATCCGGGTGCTTCGTGATGGGGGCGAAATCGGCGAGGGTCTCGAGAATGACGTTGAGCGGCTTGAGCGGGATGCGCTCGGCGAGAAGATTGCCCAGAATGCGCTGGATGAGGCCGATCGAAGCGAGGTCGGGGATGAGTTCCTGGATGAGCGTGGGGTGGCGGCTCTTCACCACGTCGATCATTTGCTGCACGTCCTCGCGGTTGAGGAGAAGCGACGCATTCTTTTTCAGGACTTCAGCGAGGTGGGTGATGAGGATGCTCTTGGGATCCACCACGGTGAGACCGCTCACCTCGGCGTCGCGTCGGTCTCCATCATTGATCCAGAGGGCGGAGAGACCAAAGGCGGGCTCCGTCGTGGGCACCCCCGAAAGCTTGGCCTGCTGCGCCTCCTCGCCGATCGCCAGAAAACGGTTGGGGAGGAGCTCGGACTCGCCGATCACCTTGCCGCGCATGAGGATGCGGTAGCGCTCGGACGGCAGCTCGAGGTTGTCCCGCACGACGATCGGCGGAATGAGCATGCCCAGCTCCTCGGCCAGGGCCTGCCGCAGCTCGCGGATACGCACGGTGAGGTCGCCGTCGCCCTTCGGGTCGGCGAGGGAGAGCAGCCCGTAGCCCAGCTCCACCGCGAGGATATCGGTGTGGAGGGCCCGCACGAGTTTGTCTCCGGCATCGGACGATCCGGCGGCAGCCCCACCCTGCCCCGAGGCCCCCGGCAGGGCCTCCGTCGCTCCGCCTCCGCCTGCTCCCGCGAGGGCCGCGAGCTTGCTCTCACGCGCCTCCGCACCGGCCTTTTTCATCATCTGCCGAGCGAGCAGAAAACTGCCTCCTCCGAGGGCGGCAAAGGGGATGAAGGGCAGACCCGGAACAAAGGCCATGAGTCCGAGCATGCCCCCCGCCATCATGAGCGCGCGGGGATAGGTCGTGAGCTGCCGGCCGACGTGCTCGCTGAGATCGTTATCCCCCGAGGAACGCGTCACGAGGACACCGGCGGCCAGCGAGATGATGAGGGCCGGCACCTGCGAGACGAGGCCGTCCCCGATCGAGAGCAGGGTGTAGCGGCTCATCGCGTCCGTCACGTTGAGCCCGCGCTGGAAGATCCCGATGGCAATTCCCCCAAAGACGTTCACCGCCGTGATGAGGAGGCCGGCCACGGCGTCCCCACGGACAAACTTGCTCGCGCCATCCATCGACCCGTAAAAATCGGCCTCTTTCGCGATTGCCTCACGCCGGTCGCGCGCCGCCACCTCGTCGATGAGACCGGCATTGAGGTCGGCATCGATCGCCATCTGTTTGCCCGGCATGGCATCGAGGGTGAAGCGGGCGGACACCTCCGCGATGCGCCCCGCCCCCTTCGTGATGACGATGAAGTTGATGATGACGAGGATGGCGAAGATGACGCCGCCCACGACGTAGTTGCCCCCCACGACAAAGTTGCCGAAAGACTCGATCACCTTCCCCGCGTAGCCCTCGAGCAGAATGAGCCGCGTGCTCGCGATGTTCAGCCCCAGGCGCAGGAGCGTCGCGGCGAGGAGGATGGTGGGAAAGACGGAAAACTCCGAGGGCTCCCGCACATAGACCACGGTGAGGAGGATGAGCAGGGCGAGGCCGATGCTCATGGTCAGGAGCACATCCATCGCCCACGGCGGCACGGGCACGATGAGGAGGCCGAGGATACCGAAGAGCGCGACCGTCACGAAGAGGTCGGCGTTGCGCTGGAAAAGGGCGGTGAGACGGTTCAGTTGTTCGCTCATGCGGCAGGGCCTTCCTTGGCTTGCCAGGCTGCACGGCGGCGCTTCACCTCCGCGCAGTGGTGTCGGTAGTGTTTATAGACGAAGCTGATGACCCCCGCCACGGCGGGAAAAAACTCGGCCGGGATGACCTGCCCCACCGGGCACCGCTTATAGAGCCCACGGGCGATGGGCCGGTTCTCCACCATCGGAATGCCATGCTGGGCGGCCAGCTTCTTGAGATACTGGGCACGCCGGCGGGCACCCTTGGCGATGACGCGCGGCGCGTCCTCCAGCCCGGGCTCGTATTTCAGGACGACGGCGTAGTGCGTCGGGTTCGTCACGACGACGTCGGCCAGGGGAATCTGTTCGAGCATGCGACGCTGCCGCAGGCGCATGGCGGCCTCGCGACGGGCGCGCTTCACCATCGGGTCGCCCTCCTGGTTGCGGTGCTCGTCGCGCACCTCCTGCTTCGTCATCTTCCATTCGTCCTGCTTCACCCGCCGGTTCCAGAAGTAGTGGACCGTGGCGATGAGGGTGAGGGTGAGGAGCAGCCCGATACTCAGCTGCGTGATGGCGTCTTCCATGAAGCCGAGGAAATAACCGAAGGGCATGAGCTGCCCGAAGATGGGGTCGTCGCGCAGGTTCCAGATGAGAATGATGAGGACCGCCGCAATGGCGGAGAACTTCATCACCTCGATCGTCAACTGGACGAACTTCTGTTTGCCCACCAGCTTGCTGACGCCCTTCAGCGGATCGACCTTACTGAACTTCACCGCCAGCGCCTTGGGCGAGAGCCGCATCCCGGTCTGCGCTCCATTCGCCACCACTGCGGCGAAGAGAACCGCCCCGAAAAGCCCGCTCAGCGAGAGCAGAAAGGCCGAGATGAAGGCGCGGGCATTGACGATGAGTCCGGCCGGGGTGAGCACCCCCACGTTGAGTTCACGAAACCACGCCCGGGTAAAATCGAGGAACATGCGCACGAGGTCTTCCCCCTGCCAGCGCCAGAGGACAAAGCCGATGAGCACGATGGCCGCCGCCGAGACCTCCGGCACCTTCGCGAAGTCACCCCCATCGTAGATCTCCTTCATCCGCTTGGAGGTGGGTTCTTCTGTCTTTTCGCCGCCGTCCTTGTCTGCCATCTCAGCGAGCCCCGGTAAGGATGGAGGGTTGCACGGTGTAGGGAAGCATCCACGACGAGGCCTCGAGGAAAAGCGCCCGCGCAAGCAAGACACAGGCGACGAGGGCGAAGAGGCCGAAGATGATGCGCACCGAGAAGCTGAGCATGAGGACGTTCACCTGCGGGGCGACCTTGCCGAGAAAGGCGAAGGTGAGGTTCAGCAGGATGATGATCGCCATCACCGGAGCCGACATCTGCACCCCCATGGTGAAGACATGGGCAAAGACCCGAGGCAGCCCCGCGATCCCATCCATCACCTGCGTCCACTCGCCCGGCGGGTAGAACTGGTAGCTGAGCACCCAGTAGCCGATCGACTCGCGATACCAGCCGGTCACGACGGCGAGACACAGTCCCCAGAAGTAGGCAAACGTCTCGATCACCGTGGCCGTGCTGTTCGAGGCAGGGTTGAAGCTCTGGGCCATCGCGAGGCCCATCTCCATCGCGATGATGTGCCCTCCGACCTCGAGGATGACAAAGACCAGGCGCACCCCGAAGCCCATGAAAAAGCCGATGAAAAACTCACCCATGAGGGTCCCGAGGACTTGGTCACCGGCCGCCTCCGCCCAACTGGGCTGAATCTGGCTGCCACCGAGGATGGTGAGCACGAGCGCCACTGCCATCTTCGCCCGCGCAGGGACCCAGCCTCCGCCGGTGAGCGGCCAGATGATCATGAAACCGCCCGCCCGCGCCAGCAGCCACCCCCACGGGATGATCTCGGCGGTGGCAAAAGTCATGGCGCCATTTGGGGAATGTAGGCCCAGAGCTCCGAAACCATGCCGACGAGGGTCTGCAGGATCCAGGGCACGAGCGCCCAGATGAGGCCGAGGATACCCACCACCTTGGGAACAAAGCTGAGGGTCTGGTCCTGCAAGCTCGTGACCGTCTGGATGAGGCTCACGGTGAGACCGATGGCGATCGCCGCGCCGAGAAAGGGACCCACCAGGATGAGGCCCTGCCAGATGATCTGTTGAAATAGGTAAGTGGCGAAATCGACCGACATGGGACGTCCTCAGAAGAGGTGAAAACTCCGCACCAGCCCGTCCACGATGAGACGCCATCCGTCGACGAGGACGAAGAGGAGCAGCTTGCACGGCAGGGAGATCATCACCGGTGGCATCATCATCATGCCGAGCGACATGAGGACGGAGGCGACGACGAAATCGATGATGATGAAAGGCAGATAGATGAGGATCCCCATCTGGAAGGCGGTGCGCAGCTCGCTCAGGACGAAGGCCGCCACCACGACGGTGAACTTCGGCTCCCCATCGACGAGGGGATCGGGCTGCATCGCGGCGATAAAGTCGAAATCCTCCGTGCGCGTCTGGCTGAGCATGAACTCCTTCATGTGCACCGCCCCGCGGGCCCAGGCCTCTTCCGTCGAGATCTCGTCGGCCCGCATCGGTTCGATCGCATCGGCATTGATCCGCTCCCAGACCGGCTGCATGATGAAGGCCGTCAGGAGGAGGGCGAGGCCCACGAGGACCTGGTTGGGAGGGGCGTGTTGTGTGCCCATCGCCTGCCGCGCGAAGCCCAGCACGATGACGATGCGTACGAAGCTCGTCGACATGATGAGGAGCATGGGCGCGAGACTCAGCAGCGTCATCACGAGGATGAGCTGGATGGCCACGCTCCAGTCCCCGCCGGCCGCCGCCTCCCCCATGTTCACGCTCAGGGAAAAGCCTTCGGCCGCTTCGGCCGCGCCTGCGTCCTGCCCCGCAAGGGGAAGCACCCCCACTCCGCAAAGCAGAGCGATGAGAGCCAGGCGCTTCATCTTGCGGGCGGTCCCTCCGGGGAAAGGTGACGGGCAAAGTCCTCTTCCTGTGCGTCCGCGGAAGCCGCCCGGGTCGCCGACGGCGCCTCCCCGGCGGGCAACTCACGGAGGTGGAAGACCCCCTGCGCCGTCGTCGCGATGAGGCTGCGGCATCCCGCCACCTCGACCACCGCGAGGTGCGAGCGCGGACCGAGCGGGCGCGTCGCGAGGATCTGGATCTGCAGGCCGCCGTGCGTGCGGCCCAGTTGACCGCCCCGCTTGCGCCACCACCACCACGCGCCGAAGGCCGCGAGCACGACGAAGACAAGGATGAGCGGCCCCGTCGAAAAATCGGGCAGCTCGGGCGTCGTGACAAACGGCTGGTTGGCCTCAGTCTCCATCGCTCTCGACCAGTTCGGTGATCTTCACGCCAAAGTTGTCCTCCACCACCACGACCTCGGCGTAGGCAATGCACTTGCCATTGACGAGGAGGCAGACCGGCTCCTTTGCGCTCTGCTTGAGCTGCAGCACGGTGCCCGGTTCCAGCGCCATGATCTCCCGCAGGGGGAGCTGGCAGGTGCCGAGCTGTACTTTCACCTGCACGGTGATGTCTTCGACCATACTCAGTCCGTCACGGCTCATCGATCAGTCCTCCGGTGTTTGGGAAACGCGTTCACGCACTTCGACAGCCACTTTGCCGTCCTCCGTGCCGATTTTGCCGCTGAAGCGCAGCGTGTTGTTGCACCAGATCTCCGTCTTTTCGAGGAGGGCTGGGGAAAGCTTGAGAATATCGCCCTTGCGCAGGCAGAGGAGGTCCTTCACCTCGCACTCGAAGGCCGGCCACTGCGCGCTGACCTCCACGTCGATGTGGTCGCAGGAGGACCACCAGTTCTTCCGCGCGGAGGAGCTCACCGGCTGGTTGTTGGCGTCTGCCTGCTCCTGCATGCGCTTGATGATGGGCTCCACCGAGTAGTAGGGAACGCCGATCTGGATCGTCTCGGAGCAATCGCCGAGCACTGCCTCCATCGAAAGGATGAGCACCTGCGCATCGCGCGGCGCGGTCTGGAGGAAGCGTCCGTGGTTCTCATAGCCCACGATCTCGGCGTGCAGCTTCTCGAAGTCGGACCACTGGGCGCACCACTGCGCGAGGAGGAGCTGGATGAAGTCCTCGAGCAGGACCACTTCGAGATCGCTGAGAAAACGCTCCTGCCGCACCGAGTGGCCGCCGCCCCCGAGGAGGCGGTCGACGATCGTCATCGCGAGGCGCGCCCCCATCGCCACCACCCCCACGCCGCGGATCTGGTTGAGACGGAAGAGGACGATGTGCGAAGGATTCGAAATATTGTCGGTGAAATTCTGATACGGCTGTGTCTCGAGGCGCGACATGCGCAGCGCGAAGTCGGTCTGCAGCTGCATCGAAAGCCGTGAGGCGGCGTTGAAGATGAACTGCTCGTGGCGCAACCGCACGCGACGCATCTGGGTCTCGGAGAGGAAATGCGGGTTGGCGAAGTCGTACTCCTCGATGAGGAGATCCGACTTGCCGGTCATGCGGGTGCCGTCCCACCGCAGGATGATCTTGCCCGCGGTCTCGGAGTCGCGCATGAGCGCGTCGATCCCGCTCTGGTCGAGGAGATCGTCGATCATGCTCTGCCCGTCGCCGCTCTCGGGGGCGAGAATGGCGGCAAGGTCATCGCTCTCGTCGTCGGCCGCGCCCATCCCCGGCAAGCTGTCGCCGTCGTCTCCGTCGAGCGAGGCCCCCTCGAGGATGGAGGCGATGTCGTCGTCCGAGAGCAGGTCGTCGTCCCCGGCATCGGGGCCGGTCCCGGCATTGAGCAGTTCGTCTTCTTCTTCGTCGGACACGAGCGGTGGGGAAAAAGGCGGTGACTACTGGGTGACGAAGTCGACGAAGTAGAGGTCTTCCACGAGTGAGCGCCCGAGGACCTGATTGAAGCGCGTGATGAGATCGTTCTTCACCACGTTCTGGATGCCAGGCGACTGTGTATCGATGCGCGTGAGCAGGCTCAGGACCTTGAGCGTGGCATCGGTGAGGGGGACCCGGTATTGGTCGATCGTGTCCATGAACTGCGCGTCCGAGCCCTTCACGCTGAACTTCACGATGATCAGCGTGGTGGACGGGTTCGCGAGGTTCGTCTTGATCGTGTCGAAGTGGTAGAGCTGCACCGCATTGGCCGTACTGTCGCCCTTGCCACCGCCACCGCCGCCGCTGCTCTGCGGGGGGGGCGCACCGGGTCCACCGGAAATGATCGCGGGCAGCACATTGCTCTCCTTGGTGGCCTCACCGGCCCCGCCCACCGCCTTCTGCAGGCGCGGGATGAAGAGGAACTCGACCATGAGGAACGAGAGCACGGGCAGGAGCACGACCACGGCGATGATCGGCAGCCAGGAGCTGCCGCCCCCGCCACTGGCCTTCTTTTCCTTCGGCAGGTCCTCGATCTCTTCTTTTTCGTCAGCCATGGTGTATCAGTTTTTCGAATACAAATTGAAGCCGACGCTCTAGCGCCGGAGCTGAATGACGGCGTTGAGGAGCTCATCCATCACGCCGAGCATCTTGGAACTTGCCTGGTAGCTGCGCTGGGAGGCGATGAGGTCTCCAAACTCACTCGTGATGTCGACATTCGACATCTCGAGGGAGCCACCGACGAGCGCTCCGCGCCCGTCTTGGCCGGGCACATGACTCTGCCAGTCACCGATCAGGTGGGCCGCCGCGGTGGGGGCAAAGAGGCTCTCTCCGACGGGCTCCAGGGCAGAGGGGTCACGCACTTCGGCGAGGCGCAGCCAGGCCGCCGGGCCCGTCGTGCCATTGGAAAACTGCCACTCCACGAGCCCGTCGGCCTGCACCTGCACGCCGAGCGCCCGGGGCGCGGCCTCCTCGATCTCGGCGAGGGAATAGGCTTCCCCGGTGCGCGGATTGAGCGGCAGGGTGGCCGCGAGATCGCGCCACCCATTGCCGGCGCCCCCGTCGAAAGTCGCGCCCCCGAGAGCGAGCGGAGTGGCCGCGAGCGCGAGGTCGAGTTCCGCCTCGGTGAAGAGGCCGGCACCGAGGCCGGCGCGCAGTTCACTGAAACTCGACCAGGCCAGAGCCACGCCGGTGGGAGCGGCGGCGGCGAGGGCCGTGTCGACCTGCGCGAGGGCGACCGCCCCGCTGTCGAGGGCTGCTTGCACGGCCGCGAGGGAAGTGGCGTTGCCGCCCGCCAGGTTGAGGCCGGCACCACCGTTGAGCCCGGCGAGGGCGGCATCGGCCTGGGCGGTGGAGAGGCCGCCACGGGCGACGGCTTCGCGCAGGCCGGCAAAGGAGGTGTAGCTCCCGCCCACTGCCAGGCCCTGTCCGCCGTTGAGCCCTGCGAGGGCGGCATCGACCTCGTTCGCGGTGAGGAGGGAGCCGTCGGCGAGAAGCGGAAAGGCGCGCCCGCCAGCCGGCGCGGTCTCGGCAAAGCGCAGACTCTCGTCGGCCCAGCCGGCACCCTGCCAGTCGAGCTGGAGCACACTGCCCTCATCCCCGGGGGCGGCCCCGGCGATGGCCGGGTCGACCGTGTAGACCAGCTTGCCCTGTGCATCGAGCGAGACCTGGAAGGCCGGCGGCGGCCCTTGCAGGCCCATCAGCAGATTGCCCTCGGGACCGCGGAGGAAGCCATCGGCATCGAGGTCGAAGCTGCCCACGCGGGAGAGGAGAAACTCGCCGCTCTGTGCATCCTGGACCGGAAACCAGCCGCGCCCGTTGATCGCGATGTCGGTTGACTGGCCGGTCTGCGCGAGATCGCCCGTGGTGAAGATGGTCTCGCGGCCATTCTGCCGGACCCCGCTGGACATCGCCGCCGTGCCCACCCCGCCCGCCTTGGACAGCTGCTGATAAAAGGCATCGGTCGGGAGCTGGCGCTGCTTGTCGTAGCCCGGGGTGTTGGCCGAGGCGATGTTGACGCCGATGAGGTTCAGCCGGTCGCTGAAAAAGTCGATCGCGCTGCGGCTTGCTTCGAGGGTCTGGAGAAAGGACATGGAAACCTCCTAGCGCACGTCGAGGTAGTCACCGGGGCGGCCGGCACCGGGAGCGACGGCGGTGACCTGCTCGGGCGAGACCTGAGCTTGACCCACGGTGAGCCAGAGGGCGCCTTCCGCGTCGCGGTGGATGCGGTCCACCGTGCCATTTTGCTCCGGCGCCTCGTCCCCGCTCTTCCATGAAATCTGGCGACCGAGGAAGTCCTGCGCGTCGAGCCAGCGCTGCTCGGCCTGGGAACTCTGCAGCGTGCTCGAAACCCCCTGCAGCTGCTCGACGGTGGAGAACTGCGCCATTTGCCCGAGGAACTCGGTCTCCTTCATCGGCTCGAGCGGGTTCTGGTTCGTCAGCTGGGTGGTGAGCAGGTTGTAGAAGTCCATGCTCGACTGGTTGAGCGGGCCCTCCTGGGGGCCGAGGCCGGCAAGGGCGGGAGTGGTCTGGGCGGAAGCGGCAACATTCATCGGAGGAAGGGGATTGAAAGGGGTGAACTCAGGACTGGTGGAGGGGACGGAGGGTCTCGGTGTAGACCCGCACGGTCTGCCCGATGATGCGCTCGAGGCGCCCGGCGAGCTCCGCGCAATGCTGCCCCAGCCAACGCTGCAGGCGGCGCGAGGAACCGGAGAAGTCGAGGGACCAAGCGCCCTCGCGGCAGACCGCGGTGAGCTTGAGACGGTCGCCCTCGGGCAGATCGATTTCCCACTCCAAGGGCTGCCCCTCGGCCGGGGTGGTCTGCGAGAGCTGCCAGAGCCAGGGCACGAGCCAGCGCATGGGACGAAACTCGCCCCGGGGATGATGCGGTCCGCGGGTTGCCGCGGAGCCTTCCCAGGCACCGGCGCCGCCCTCGTCGGAGTCGGCGGGAGCGGACAACGCCGCGCCCGAGAGGCTCGGGGCAGAGGAAATTCGGGCGAGAGCAAGATCCGCGATCATCGTGGGCACATGCTCAGCAGTGGACATACCATGCACCTGAGCTGAAAACGCATGTTGTTGCCCAACAAATGGTTGAAGTTTAGACAAAGCTCCCGGGCGCCCGCCGGCGGAAAGGCCTTCCAAGGGCGGGGCGCGGAAGTTTCCGCTTGGCGGCGGCGAACTGCCGGGGACGGAGCCGGGCGGCGGGGGCGGCGCAAGGGCCCGCGGGGAAGCGGCCGCCGGCGCCATCGCCGCCCGCGC
>JBKHAU010000485.1:0-2557 GCA_046542725.1 Opitutales bacterium | reverse complement strand
TCGAATCCCATGATGTTCTGAGGAAAGCGGCGCACAAATGAGTTGTAGGCGCGAAGAGATTCGTTGTATCGCCGCCGCTCCACCGCGATCCGGTTTTCCGTGCCTTCAAGCTGGCTTTGCAGGGCGAGGAAGTTCTGGTTGCTCTTCAGCTCGGGGTAGCGCTCGACGACCACCATGAGCCGGCCCAGCGCGCCCTCCAAGGCGGAGGCGATACCGGTCTTCTGCTCCGTCGAGCGAGCCTCTCCCCACTGGCTGCGCAGGCGCGTCACCTCGGTCAGCACTTCGAGTTCCTGATCGGCGAAGCCCTGCACCGTGTTGACGAGATTGGGGATGAGGTCGTAGCGCCGCTGGAGCACGTTTTCCACCTGGGCCCAGGCCGCATCGACATTTTCATCGAGGACCTGAACGCGGTTGTACTTGCCGAGAAAGTAGAGGCCGAAAAGGAGGACAAGCACCACCACGGCACCGCCCCCGCTGAGCAGGCAGCCAACGGTCGTGATCCTGCCCGCGGTGCGGCTCGAGCGGAAGGGAGAGGAAGCAGGCGAGGAGAACGGCATGGCGGCTGGGACGAATGACTACGACACGAGGTGCTCGTTGACGGTGTCGACCAACCCCTCCACTGCCCGCAGATAACGCTCGAAGAGCGCCTCCGCGGAGACGGATTTGCGACCGGTCTGGCCGTTACGGAGCGCATTGAGTTCTGAAAAAACAGTCAAATCGAGCCCGAATTTCGCGGCCACATGCTCTGGCGCGTCCGATTTGGGGGGCGCCGGGGCCTCATCCACGAGGCGCAGCATGGCGCGCATGAGGACTTCGAAGCTGACAAAGGTGGAGAGCATGAAGTCGAGGAGGTCAGCGGGCTTGTCGGCCGCCGCGAGATAGCCCTCGCGCACCGCGATGAGCTTGGCCTTGAGCTCGGACTCGAGCTGCCAGCGCAAATGGGAGGTGGTGAGCTCGAGGTCGGCCACGACATCTTCGCCGTGCAGGATCTCGTGCCGCTCGCGGATGTCGAAGAGTTCGATGGGAAAGACGTCGGCCGACTCCGCCAGCCGCTTGCGCGTAAAGAGGCGGGGCGGCGGCTGCCCCGCCTTGCGCCATTCGGCGATGATCGGGCGGAGCTCACGCAGCGTCGGCAGCCCGAGGTCGTCGACGACCACAAGCAGGTTGTAGTCGGAGCGCTCCCGCACGAACTCGCCCGTCACGCTCGAGCCATATTGCACGACCGCGACGAGCCGCTCGCCGAGCTGGCCGCGCAGTCTGTCGAGAAAGGTTTCCGGAGTCATCGTCTTCATACCTGTCCTTGAAAAATCACTACACTACCAACCACCGCTTGCGCCACCCCCGCCGGAGATGCCCCCGCCGAAACCGCCGAAACCGCCGCCGCCGCCAAAGCCGCCGCCGCGATGGTAACGCCCCCGACGCGTGCGCCGGGTGCCCTTGAAGCCGAGCAGGCGCGGCACATAGCCGATCACGAGAATGATGAGGACGAGGACCCAGAGCGGCACGTCCACGCCGTCGCGAGAGGCGGAACGCACCGGCAATGGCCGGCTGCCGGTCACCTCCACCCCGGCCTCCCGCGCGATCGGCTCGACCAACGCCCGCGCCACCTCGAGAATCCCCGTGCTGTAGTCGCCCGCCTGAAAACGTGGTCGCGCGACCTCCGCAATGAGGCGCGCCGAATAGAGGTCGGTAATGACCGGCTCGGTCCCGTAACCCGGCTCGATGCGCATTTGGCGGTCATCCCGGGCGACGAGGAAGAGCACCCCCTTGTTCGCCGGGCGGGTGCCGATCCCCCACCGCTCGTAAAGTCGCACCGTGAAGTCGTCGATCTGCCCGCCCTCGAGCGAGGGCACCGTCGCCACGACAATGGGCGTTTCGGTCCGCGCAAAGGTCTCGCGTAGGAGCGCCTCGAGGCGTTGCTCGTCGGCCGGCGAGATGAGATCGGCGAAGTCGGCGACCGGCCCGTCGGGCTTCGGCAGCCGCTCCCAGAGCTCTTCCCCCTGAGCATAAAGCGGAGCATGGAGCACCCCGAGAGCAAGGCAGAGACGCAACCAAACGAACAAATGCACTTCGCGAGCCTTGCGACTGCGGGCACAGGCGCAAGAGCGGAAGGACACGCAGCCAGGGATCGCGCATGCGCACATCCAGAGGAGCGTCTCGGGGCCCCTTCCACCCGGCGATCGACAACTATCCGCCCCAAGACAGCGAGATCGACGAGTGGCTCATCTGCACGCTCTACCACGGAGAACTGGCCTACGGCATGACCCGGGTGGAGGCGAAGCGGGTGCTCAAGCGCCACTACCGCGACGGATCCTACCACACGGGAAGCGTCTCGAGGAGGCCGCGACCAGGGCGCGCGATGGCGGAGGTCGACCGGTGCCGACCGCCCCGTGATCCTTGGCCCGTTTTCCGCAGTTGTGGCTGAAACTCCATGACAATGGCGGATTTGGAGCGCGGACGTCGTTGATAGATCCCAACAGTCGGCATCAAAGCCGCATGGCTGTCTCGCACAAAAGCGATGGAGTGGAGAAGGCGCTATGGGCGCAGCGGGCCGCGG